>NZ_JAUBOX010000185.1:0-2355 GCF_036700445.1 Microcoleus sp. T3_B1 | reverse complement strand
AATTTAGCAGTGCGATCGCTCAATAAAAGTCGCTGTCCAGTTACCGGGTTGTAAATTTCATAGTTGCGCTTGTTATTTATTAGTAGCGCCACTGGGGTATTATCTGCTTGAAGATAAGCGAGCATTGGGCCACAATCGCCTCGCCACCAACGTTCTGTCAGAAGTACCCGTCGAATTCGCATTTGGGAAGCACGGGCGATCGCCTCCAGTGGCTCCTTTACCCGCTGCATATTTTCCGACTTACCCGCCGGCTTAATCTCAATCCCCATCGCGTGTCCTACGGCTCCTGCGGCTGCTAGGAGGGGATCTCCGATAAAAGTAGCAATAGCTTGTTTGGGCGCAATTAGAGAAACAAAATTCGCCAACGCACCCACAGTTGCAGATTGGTTCAGGCGTTCCCGTTCTTCAAACTGCGCCAGAGTCTCTAATTGAGACTGCTGTTCTAGTTCTTGCAAGCAGCTAAAAAACTGCTGATGGAAGTTGTCTAAAACAGTGAGTTGAGTTTGCCAGGGAGTATGACTCGAAAGTTCAGGGGCGGGTAGCAAAATTCCGCTGAGGTCAAAGACGGAACTCAATTGTCTAAACCAAGCGGTTAGAAGATTGCTGGCAGATGGCAAAGTGGGATCGGGGTCGGGATTGTTATCTAATTCTGAACGCTGGGAATGTAGCAAGGTCGAGTCTGTAACGGGAACTGCCAGAATACATAAAGTGTTGGGACTTTTGAATTTTGATAAATCATCAATATCCGTTGCAAATCCAAACAGGGCTTCACCCGCTTCTGCTGTGAATAAATACCGCCGATTTTCTTGTAAAGTTCCATCTTTAACCGGGCTAACAAACACAGCCACTGAACCCGATTGAATTGTCCAGACTTGTTGCGGATTATCCAGTGGCAATACCTCACCTTGGCCAACAAATTTTGGGGAATTTAAAGCGGTATATTTATTCTTCATTTTCTTGTTCTTCCTCACCTTGAGCCAGTTCAGCGTAGAATCCACCTATTTGAATTAATTCTTCGTGCGTTCCTCGCTCCACTACAACACCGCGATCTAACACGATGATTTCATCGCAGTCTTTAATTGAACTGAGGCGATGTGCCACAATCAAACAACTACAGCCACGTTGCCGCAGGTTATTGTAGATAAACTGTTCGGTTTCTCCATCAAGGGCACTGGTTGCTTCATCCAAAATCAAAATTGAAGGGTTATAAATTAGCGATCGCGCAATTTCTAGCCGTTGGCGTTGTCCGCCACTTAAATTTGCGCCTCCTTCCAATAGTTCGCCGTTATAGCCACCCGGTATCGCTAGAATTACGTCTTGAATTTTGGCATCAATGCAGGCGCGACGAAGTTGGGAATCAGAAACTGTTGTATCCCATAGTGTTAGGTTATCGCGCACGCTTCCTGAAAATAGGAAAACTTCTTGTTCAACAGTAGCCATCGACGTTATTATAACCGAACGGGGAATAGCATTTCTCAGCTTACCATCAAATAAAATCTCGCCCGACCAAGGTTCATAAAGTCCCGCGACTAATTTAGCAACCGTCGATTTTCCAGAGCCACTGCCCCCTACCAACGCCACCCGCCGCCCCGGTTGAATCGTACAGCTAAAGTTTTCGATTAGGGGCCGATTGACTTTTGCATACCCAAAAGTAACGTTACGAAGTTCAATATGTCCTTGCAGACGAATTGTAGAGGCATCAAGGGTAAGAGATGAAGTTTTAGGTTTTTTGTTTTGAGTTGTAAGTTTTGAATTCTGACTTTTGGTATCGATACTGCTTTTTGCAAGTGATGGATCTGTATCATTTGCCAGTACGTCATCTAACCGCATCAGGTTGCCTGCTAAAGTTGGCAGAGTAATACCAAACCCCATCAACTGATTAATGGGTGTCTGAAAGCTTATTAGCAGCGCTTGGAATGCTACCAACATCCCGATGCTTATCTTTCCCTCCATAACTTGCCAACCACCTACTGTCAGCACTAGCGTGGTTGTTAATGCTGTAAGTAAGATAGGTAGGACTTGCAGAATCTCATAGGGTACGGCTATTTTTGTATAGGAATTAACTGATTTGGCGAAATAACCCGACCATCGGGCAAAAAAGTCCGATTCTAGCGCTGAGGCTTTTAAGGTTTCCATGCTTTGAATTCCGGCGATAGCTACCCCCTCCACCTTGCCCAAGTTTTTATCATCCTCCATGAAGGCTTCTTCTAGCCAACCTCCGACTCCTAATAGCGCCACAATGTTTACAACTGCCAACACCAGAGCGATCGCTGTTAGCAGTGGGTTATAAGCAAACATGACCAACAGGTAGATAATTGTCATCACTATGTTGATGATCGTCTCTGCCATACTGCC
>NZ_JAUBOX010000074.1:15840-40985 GCF_036700445.1 Microcoleus sp. T3_B1 | reverse complement strand
CCCGTGAATCTTGAAGAGTCAGCTTTGTAAGCTTTAACGGCTTCAAAAAACGATTTCCAATTCTTGTCTAGCACCATTAAGATTTGCTGACTTACTTTAGCAGGCAAAGCCTTATATGCTTCGTGAGACTTCATCAATCGGTTCATTTCGTTGTAATTGACATAGCCCCATCCATAAATAAAACTCTGACGAATGACGTAATTGGTGGCATTGTAGAGGTTTTTGGACTTGAAAGCTAATTCGTCAATCTGGACGAAACGATGTTCCGTTGATTTAATGATGTGCCTCTCTGTTAGCTGCAGCATTTGAGACTTCCGTTCTTTGGGCTGTGCGTATTTCTTGTTCAACACTCATAGCGATATGATACCATTATTGTTTATAATTGCTTATAAACTAAACGAAGTTTTACAATACCGAAGCCGGTGGGTGGCCCATAGAACAGTGGGCGATCGGCACTCAGGCGTTCTAGGACTTGCGATACGGGAGTTGCTTTGGGAAATTCTAATTTCTCTTCGGACAAGCCCTCTGCTTCTTGATAGGCGGCCAAGAGTTTGACAGTGAGGGTGATTGGTAGATTAGACATGGGCGATCGCAATATTAACGGTATATTGACAAAACAGCCAAACTAAAATTAGCCCTAAAAAATCCCCATTACTAATGGTGAATTGGAAGCTCAATTACAAACTCTACCCCCCATTCGGGCGAGGAAATGCAGGTCAGCTTACCACCATGTTTTCGTTCTACGATCTCACGGCTAATAGACAAACCTAAACCTGTCCCTTTACCTACTGATTTAGTAGTAAACATCGGCGTGAATAAATGCTGCATTACTTCCTGAGTTATGCCAACCCCATTATCAGCAATCCGAATCACCACTCTGTCATCCTGAAGCATTTCAGTGCAGATCCGAATCTGTGGAGTGTCATTGCTCTGTTTCTTTTCCCCGCACAGCGGACAACTAATCGTAGACTCTTCTAAAGAATCAATTCCATTCGCCAATATATTCATAAACACCTGATTAAGTTGCCCCGGATAACACTCTACTAGCGGCAATTCCCCATACTCTTTAATCACTGCAATTCCGGGGAAACTTCCTTTAGATTTCAGTCGATGCCCTAAAATTAATAAGGTACTATCTAGCCCATCGTGAATATTCACTGGCGTTAGTGCCGATGTATCCAACCGAGAGAAATTACGCAGTGACATAGAAAGATTGTAAAGTCGCTCTGTTCCTAGCGCCATTGAATCAATAATTTTGGGCAAATCTTCAACAATAAAATCTAACTCAATCTCCTGGGACTTATCCTCAAATTCTGATGTCGAAGTAACGTTGTGCTGGCAAAGCCGAGTCATCTCGATCAAATCAGCAATATATTCCTTGGCAATAGGGATATTATTGGAGATAAAACTAACTGGATTGTTAATTTCGTGAGCCACTCCAGCTACAAGTTGACCAAGGCAAGCCATCTTTTCACTTTGAACGATTTGCACTTGAGCTTTTTTAAGATTCTCCAAAGCTTGAGAAAGTTCAGCAGTTCGTTCTTCCACCCGTTTTTCTAGCTCCTGTGCGAGCTGATGTAACGCTGCTTCTGCTGCGAGCCTGTCTTCAATCTCCCGTTTGAGAAGCAGATTTTGGTCAGCGAGAGTTTTAGTCAAAGAACGCAGTTTTAAATGGAGGTTGACGCGAGCTAACACCTCCTTTTGTTCAAAGGGCTTAGTAATGTAATCCACAGCCCCTAGATTAAAGCCTTTGATCTTATCTCCTATGTCAGAAAGAGCCGTCATAAAAATTACCGAAATTTCGTTCGTCAACGGACTTTCCTTCAGGCGATGGCAGGTTTCAAACCCGTCAATTCCTGGCATCATTACATCTAACAGAATCAAATCCGGCTGAGTATATTCAGCCTGTTCGATGGCAGTTTCGCCATCAGTTGCTACCAATATCTCCCATCCAAAACCCGCTAAAGCTTCAGAAAGCACGTCCAGATTGCTAGGATTATCATCGACGATTAAGATGCTACTTGTTTCAATATTTGCTGCCTTCATTCTTTTTCTATCCTGTGGGATGTAATAAACTCTTTTATTTTTTTCACCTGATAGCCTTGGGCTAACTGGCGCAGCTCAACAGCAAAGGACACAAATTTCTGATCTAACTTCTCTAGGTGCTCACTGCGCTTCACAATTCCTTTCACGTTGCCTCTCATCGCCAGTTCAAATAAAAGTTCAATTTCTTCGGGCGGGGGAGCCACTACAGAGGGCGATTCAGAAAGTGATTGAGCATCTGATGAAAAAGGAATAGTGCTGATTTTTTCATGCTTTTCTTCCTCATATATCCATTCAAGTTTTAAATAGTTTTGCAACATCTCAAATAGCTCTTCTGCCTGCACTGGCTTACCGAGAAAATCGTTTGCTCCCCCCTCGAAACTTTTATGTTGGTCGGTAGCAAATACACTGGCAGATGAAGCAATGATTGCCACATCTTTATAGTGTGACAAATTTCGGATACGGCGCATCATCTCAAAGCCATCTAACACTGGCATCACTAAGTCAGTGATAATCAAATCGAACTTAAACTCTTCTACTTTTTCTAAACCTTCTTGACCGTTTTTAGCTTCGGTTACTTCAAAGCCGAGCGGTTCCAGCAGATTGACAATCACCGAGAGGTTTTCCCATTTGTCATCCACAACCAAAACTTTCTGTTTTCTACCTTGGTAGCCAACCAGCTTTCTTTGCTTGGCAATCGTGACTGTATTTGCCCAGTCTGCCGCTTCCCGTAAATCCAAATCTAGCCAAAAAACACTGCCGACTCCTGACTGGCTTTTTACTTGGATTGTACTACCCATCATTTCGACAATTTTCTGGCTAATTGTTAAACCGAGTCCGGTTCCTTCCGCCTGACGCTTGCTGTCTCCTACCTGTTCAAAAGGCAAAAATATTTTTTTTAATTGTTCTGGTGTCATACCAACGCCAGTATCTTCAATTTGAAACCGAATTTGGTGAATTGGTGAGGCTGGCTTTTGGTCATTGCTTTGTACCTTTTCACCTGTCCCCTTTTCCAGATGTTCTATCTTAAAAGTCACTCGTCCCGAGTCTGTAAACTTAATTGCATTGCTCAGTAAGTTAATTAGTACCTGTCGCAAGCGTTTCTCGTCAGCGTAGATGCCAGCAGGAATTTCCGAACTGGGTTGATAAACAAAAGCAATTCCTTTTTGTTCGGCTCGGATGCGGCAGATTTCTGCGACTCCTTGCAAAAAGGAAGGAAAATGGAAATCTTTCGCGTACAGTTCCAATTTCTGGGCTTCAATTTTAGCGAGGTCTAAGATGTCATTGATCAGGGTTAACAGGTGGGAACCACACTGGTGAATAATACTGATGCCTTGGATATCTTTCGGAGCCATCGTTTTTGAGCGTTCTAGGATTTGAGCGTATCCTAAAATTCCATTGAGTGGCGTTCTCAATTCGTGACTCATATTCGCTAAAAATTCACTTTTAGCTTGGTTGGCAGTATCAGCGATTTGTTTGGCTTCCGTGAGTTCAGCGGTGCGTTCTTCTACTCGGATTTCTAGCTCGGAATTGGTCTTGGCTAGCGCCTCAAAGGATTCGCGCAACTGTTGTGCCATAAGGTTGAAAGACTGCCCCAGAACTTCTAGTTCTTCTACGCCTTTTACCTGCACATTTTTCTCTAAGTCGCCACTGGCGATCGCCCTAGAAGCTGCGCTCAAACGGAGAATCGGGCTGGTAATCCAGCGGGCGGTTAAGATTCCCAAAACGGTAGCCAGGGCCAAGGCTCCGAAACACAACAAAATGGTAGTCTGGGTATTGGCGTTAATTTGATCCATGAAATCGCTTTCAGGAACTACGACGACGATCAGCCAGTCCAATCCTCGGCTATCCTGAAAGGGCATAACTTGGAGGAATTCCCGCTGGCCGGCGATCGTAAAATCCAATTGCTGAGAGCTATTAATTTTAGTGAGGTCGCCAAAGTGTTTTTTTAAATGCGCTGTTGTCAGCCGGATTAAATCATCTGTGCTATCTAAAGCATTCAGGCGATCGAGTTTGCCATTGTTGGTGATAAATGCTTCTTTGAGAGTTGAACTGCCTACTAGGAGTCCCGAACGTTCCATAATGAATGTCTGTCCCGATCGACCCATTTTTAAGCTGTGCAGGAAGTCACTGAGGAAAGAGATCAGAAAATTAGCAACGAATACTCCGCGCAGTTCGCCACTTTCGTCATACACTGGATGTCCGGCAGGAAGCGAGAGGGTTTTCTGACCTGTAATCGAAAAAATTTCGCTCCATGTGGGCTTGCCTAAGCGTACACTGTCTTTATACCATGAACGGTTGAGTATATCGTAGTTGCGGGAGACTTTTAAGAGCTTCGTTTGATTGCCTTTGCTATCAGATTCATAAATATGAAGTTCATTCCGATGCTCTTTGTCTGCTCTTTTAAAAACTACTTTGCCATTCTCTTGGCGTTCAATGGCAATGAACTCTCCCGTGTTAGTAGCAAAGCCCATATTGGGGAGAGAAGGAAAGGCTTGAATTTGCTCCCACAAATAGCGCTCCATACTCTCCAATTCGTCTGGATTTAAGTATCCTAGGCGAAGGGCATTGGCATTCAGTTGATTGACGCGAGGGGCTGTGTCTAGGTAAGTGTTGAGCTGCTGCTGGATACGGGCCGTAATTTCACTCCGCAACTGACTAGCAACTTCGTTGACTGCTTTTTGCCCGTTGCGTAAGGATAGCCAGCCTGTTAGCCCGACGGCAGCAAATATTTGCAGAACGAATGGGAATACTAAAATCAGGCGCAGGGACACCTTTTTTTTATAACGGTTTGACAGGAAAGTGGTTGCAGAGGTCTGTGACATTTATTGGTGTTACTCCTGGGGTAACGAGTTGGCTGAAAAATCTCAGTGGATTGAGTGAAATGAGGCTGAGGAAATATATATTGAAAAGCAATCTATAATAGTTAGTGAAAAGTTGGAGACAGTAACTTGCTTAAACAAGCATGGCTACTTACGTGTTTTCTCTGATAGTGGTATAATAATATCTGACTAAAGATACTGACGCGCCTTAGTTTTTTTAGCCTTGGTATTTTTTTTTAGCCTTTAGGAAACCAGTTAGCAATCATATCTAATAGATTACTTGGTTTAGAGCTATTTGTAGTAATTTTTAATTTTACTTTACAGATTGACTCTAAAAAGTATAATCTCATCAAACTTACATATAAATTGATATAATGTACGTCTAAAAAAATTGATCTTTCTCGCTAAAAACATGACACGCCAGGCCGCTGAGAACCCTAACGGCGGTCTAACTCACTACCGCGCTGAATATGTGAGGCACAACCCTGCTGATGACTCTCGTAGAGAATGCCGATCGCACATAAAACTTTACAATTCCAGCAAGTTTCATGTGCAGGAGTTACAGCAGGGTAATTGCTAATTGCTAATTGGGGAAGAAAAAAATCAGTAAAGCGGTGGAGACTTGCCCTAACGCGGGGCTATCCGTTGCAGTTCTTTGGCTTGTTCTAAAATTTTCTCGAAGTCTTCTTCGCTCAACCGCTGAATGTAGTTGATTTTGAACTCTTCTAGGAAGTCGCACAGCAGCAGTTGTATTTCTTGCCAGGTTTGCTGCTGTTGCAGTTCGGTTCCTAAAGCTTGCCCGAAATGTTGGACTAGCTGGCTTGAGAGTTTCATGCCTATGGGGTCTTCGGTGGCGATTTTGAAGGCTTCGTAGGCATCTTGGGGGCCGAGGGTGGCTAATTTTGAGAGTTCTGCAACTAATTGCTGTGCTAGCTGTTCGGGCAGGTTTCCCAGGCCGGGTACTTGCTTCCATCCTTGATAGAGGGGGGATTGTTTGAGGAAGCTTTCAATATTGTACCGGAGGAGGGCTTCTAGGTCTGGCTGGAGTTGGGGGAGGACTTTGTAGACGGTTATTTGCACGAGATGGGTGGCGATCGCTTCTATTTCATTGATATTGTTGATGTCTAGATAGCGCTGTTTTGGGGATTTAAAGAGTTGACGAGCGAGTTCGCCTGTGGTAATAGATTGTTGCATCTGGTTGATGAGTTGAATTACTACAACTTCGGTCAATTCTTGGGCGAAGTTGGCGACGAAACCTCGGCTGATTTGGGTGCGTATGGGTTGGAGATCCGGCATTTTGGCTTGGTGGATGCGAATTGTGACGGGTAATACTCGCAACAGGCGCCAGAATGGGAGAAGCATGAAGATGTCGTACCATCGCCAGAGCATGGCCGATCGCCAAGTGACGCTGCGGTGGCGGCGGCTGATCGAGTAGGTACGGGCTAGAAATTCGATCGCGAATATGGCAATAAATGGCAGGTCGATTAGCCAGAAGTTATCGGTGAATTCGCCGTTTTCTCCAATCTCGCGGTAATAGTTGGTGGCGATTAATGGCTTGATTTTGGAGTCAAACCACTTGATTTCTTTTTGCCAGCCTTGTTTGTTTAAATAGTCAGGGCTCCAGAATCTTTGGAATGATTGTTTAGCGGAGTCTTGCGGATTCGGGACGCGAGATCGCATCCGGTCTTTTATTTTTTCTAAGGTGCCACTTTTTGATGCTACTCGAAAGGGATCTTCGTCGATCATTTTCGCGCTCAGATTGTTTATTTCCTGCAATTTGGCTGCTACTTGGGGAGAGGGCAAGCCTGTTTGCACTACGTGAATTTTTAATTCTTCTAAGGTTTCCAGATATTGCTGGGTGTCTCGGTGGGGTTTAATTCCTTTAAATGGGTCGTATACTTGAGTTAGAACTGGGAGTTGCCGGAGGTAGAAATCACGTCCGGGCACGTAAGTTATGTCAAATATTACTAGGCTTAAATTTCCTAGGGCGACCAGTGCCATGAACCGCTCGAACCAAGGTACTTTCGGTGATTTTTTGCGGGAGTTTGGAGTTTTAGAAGGCTGTAGTTTTAGTGTCACTGGCGATTCCTAATTAAGTAGACCGATCGAATTAGATGTAACTGGTAATAGCTGAAAAAAGGAAACAGGGAAAACTGGCTAAGTGTCTGATCGAGCTCGGATGGCGATCGCGGAAGCTAGTCTTTATTTTAACGTGCGTTTGTTGGGGAGTTTTGGATTGTTGATTTCGCCTGGTTAGGTAATAAATTATGCTGCTAAAATATTAAAGCCGATCGAACTTGACGGAAGCTGTGGCTCCCCTTAGTGTGCTTCTCTCTGGCAATAAAATTATATCTCAGGCGGAATCCTCAGTTTTTTTGGCGTTGCAGAACTCACGGGGCTGGTAATAAATTACTATTTCTGTTTGATCTGGTGGCTCTTTGGCCGCTAAATCAAATGTATTGCACGCAGCGGAGTCTAAGGTTAGATGAGGACTTCGAGTTTGAGGTCAAACCCTCAAGAGAGTTATACTTGCTCAGGGGTGGCAGTCTGGCGAGAGCGCCCCCTCCGATCGCGAGGGTGGCTGCCGCCTCCGTAAGGTTCGAGGTTTCGCCTCTACAAAAACCAGCTCGCGATCGGACTCTTGAATAATATAAAACCCTGAGTATAATTTTGTTCGCATTTTTTTAATATATGACATACTGCCTTAATCTCGATTGCCCAAGAGACAAGCGTCAGAACCCACCAGGCACAAAGTATTGTCTTAATTGTGGTTCAAAGCTGCTGCTAAAAGACCTTTATGCAGCAACAGAACCGCTGCGCGATGGGGGATTTGGCAGGACTTTCCGAGCTGTTAATCATGGAAAATTTGAGGAATTGTGCGTGATTAAACAGTTGTCGCCCCCTCAAGAGTTTCAGCGGAAGCCCGGTCATTTTAAAAAATATGTTCGACTGTTTGAACAAGAGGCAAGGCGGTTATACGAACTGAAGCACCCGCAAATTCCTCAGTTAATTTCTTATTTTGAGGAAGATGGGCGATTGTATTTGGTGCAAGAGTTTATTGATGGCAATAATTTAAAGGATGAGTTAGATAAGTACGGTGCTTATAGCGAAATTAAAACTTGCGAACTGCTGTTAGATTTGTTGCCTTTATTGAAGTTTGTTCACGACCGAAATGTAATTCACCGCGATATTAAGCCTGAGAATGTGATCCGCCGAGCTCGCGATCGTAAGTTAGTGCTGATAGATTTTGGGGTTTCTAAACAGGTAGTAGCGGCTGCTCCCACCAAAACAGGAACTAAGTTGGGAACTCCCGGCTACGCGGCTCTAGAACAGCGTCACGGTAGGGCTGTTCCTGCTAGCGACCTTTATAGTTTGGGGGTGACTTGCATTCGCTTGCTGACTTCTGTTATGCCTTATCTGGATATCTACGGGGACATTCACGATGACCTTTACGATCCGCTTGAAGGCCGGTGGCTTTGGAGGGAGGCTTTGCCAAAAGGAACACAAATTAGCGACGATTTAGCTCAGGTTTTGGATAAGTTGATTCAGGAATATGTTAAAGATCGCTACAAATCGGCTGTGGAAGTTTTGGATGCTTTAAAACCTCCTGTTGTTGTTGTCCCAGTGCTGGAAAAGTCGCAGCAGGCAACTGTCATTAGTCCTTCGGTTCCCACTCAACCAGTGACTGATACTGCGTTAGTTTCTGTGAATTTAGAGTCCGAAAAAGGTATTGATTATTCTCACTTGGCAAGGCTGCTGGCTGCTAAAAATTGGCGTGGTGCTGATGAGGAAACTTCTGTGAAAATGCTGGAGGTGATGCAGCAAAATTCACGGGGTTATTTGAGTGAGGAAGATATTAGGAAGTTTCCAGCTAAGGATTTGCAGACTATCGATCAACTTTGGGTGCGGCACAGTCACCGCAGATTCGGTTTTTCTGTGCAAAAGGGTTTGTGGCTCAAGTTGGGGGGAAAGCCTGGTGTTTATGATGCTACAGTTTGGGAGAAGTTTGGCGATCGAGTGGGCTGGCGGGTTAACAGCCAGTGGGTATACTATTCGGAGCTGAATTTTACTTCTAAAGCCAAGCCTGGACATTTGCCGGGGGGGACTGTTTTTGGGTGGGAAGGCGGGGTTTTGTGCGGTGTTTTGGGTTTAGGTGGGATCTGGTTTCTGCTGTCGCGGCGGGATTTGTAAAACTCACATCTTGCACTATTCTCAAGAACAGGCAAGATGCCTGTTCCACAAGAAAATTCACTCTTTGTGGAACAGGCCGAAAAGCCTGTTCATAAAAAACTTATTGAGAATGGTGCAATATCTCAGTAAAAGGAAGGTAGAAGGTAGAAGGCAGAATTTATTAGTTAGGCTGCACCCCAAGCGAAGTCGAAGTGTCAGTCATTAAATAGTTTTGAGTTGGGAATTAAAGAGTTAATAAATTTTGAGTTTAATCATCTGTTATGTAGAAAACAGCTCTAAAAAAAGCGAAAAATAAGATATAATCCCAAACCCTTTTTTTTGTGCTATGTTCTTAGAGAAGGGCAAGTTTGCAAAGTCAAAAGCCAGTCCTCGGCCGTGGCCAAAGATGGGGACTGGCGTTGGCTCCAATTTACCAAGGAGATTTATCTAGTATGTTGCAAGAAAAACGTCTCAAGCCGTGGACTATAGTTCGCTCGCTTCCCAATGTGGAAAAGGTGGTTGTGGGTGAGTTCCGCAGTTGGTCTGATGCAGACGGTCACTTGAAAATTCTCAAGCGGATGGTTCCGGCGGATCGATTGACTGTTGTGTTCGATCCGGTAGTTCAATCGTAACGTCGCTGGTAAATTGATCGGCGTGCGATCGCTCTTTGAGCTAAGCGATCGCCTCTTTTTTTAGATACTGTTTTTTTACATAAAAAATGCGACCGCTAAAATGGCGATCGCAAATAGAATGATTGTCCTTAACTGCGGCGAATTTCAGTAATTTGGTCGGCAACATCCAAAATTCTTTGCGGCATGGATGGCCCGGTAAAAATCATATCCAAATGATGCGGCTTGTTGTCAATCAATGCCACCACTTCCGCTTCGGGAATCAAGCCCAAATTAACCGCTAAACTCAATTCATCGAGAATAACTAAGGCATAACGACCTTCGCGCACCGCATTTTGAACATACTGCCACAATTGTTCGATCGATCGCGTCTCCAGCTCATCTAAATCGGCATTCTCAATGCAGCGTGACAAATCGCAGCGCACCCAATCTAAATTTTGCCCCAGCCGCACCGGATGCTGGTGTCCTTGATTAATTCCCCCTTTGAGGAACTGCACCGCTAGCACCGGAGCTCCCTGTCCTGCAATTCTGAGGGCCTGAGCCATGACACTGGTAAAAAAGCAGCGGTGCGGGCCTGTAAAAACTTGCACCAGCCCTTGAACTGTGTAGGGCAAGCTGTGGGTTAAATTGAGTTTAGGGGTTTGTAACTGAGCAACCATAGGGCAATATTTAATCAGCAACTAAGTCTTGAGTGCAGCTCCGACCTTGACGCGGCTGAAGCCTGCTTGACAATATATAGTGTACGGGGCCGAGTGCACATCCGATCGAACGCTAGATATACAAGTTGTCAAAAGCTCGCTGCAGTGGCATTCGCAGTCGTTTGTGGGATTTTTGAACTCAATTAGCACTTAGGGAGAAACGGGGTTTTTTACCAAAATACGGCGGGGATCGCCCCAGTTAGAGAGTTAGAGGGTGAAAAAGCAAGGCGATGAGAGTCTTGGGAAGTCCAGGACTGTGAAGAAAAAGTACACACATCGCGTAAAATTTGAATGTCGCGGCACTAGGAGCAGGGACTGTGAGAGTGGTGATTCTGGGAGGGCCAGGAGCGGGAAAGGGAACGCAGGCTGAACTACTGTGCAGCAATTTGAGCCTTCCTTTGCTGGCTGTGGGGGATATTCTACGGGAGGCGATCGCAGAAGACACAGATTTAGGCAAGCTGGCGGTGTCTTATGTCGAAAAAGGGGAATTAGTTCCCGACGCAACTATGATTGAATTCTTTCGCCGCCGACTGCTGCTGTGGGATGTCTTTAATGGCTGGGTGTTGGAGGGCTATCCGCGAACGGCTTTTCAAGCTGAGGAGTTGGATTTTTTATTAGAGGATTTGGCCCAGGAGCTAGATTGGGCGATTTTGTTGAAAGTGCCGATCGAGGTTTTGCTGAGTAGGTCGATCGAGCGCGATCGATCGGATGACCACCCTGAAATTTTACAGCGTCGGCTCGATTTGTTCCACGAACGCACTATTCCTCTTTTAGAATATTACGAATACCGCAACAAACTGTTAACTGTGGATGGCGACCAATCCCCAGAACAAGTCCAGCAAGATATTCTTAAAGTTGTTAATAGTTAATAGTTAATAGTCAGTTGGCAGTAGTCAGTTGCGTTCCCTGAGCGTAGTCGAAGGGTCAGTTGCCAGTTGGCAGTAGCCGTTATTTGTTGAGTGTTACAAATAACCAATAACCAATAACCAATAACCAATAACCAATAACCAATAACTTATGTCCACAAAACGTGCCGATGGCAGACAACCAAATCAAATTCGTCCGATTAGTTTCGATCGACAGTTTACCAAATTTGCTAGCGGTTCCGTACTGGCGAAAAGTGGCGATACTCAGGTACTTTGCAGCGTGACAATCAAGCCGGGAGTGCCGAGATTTCTGGAGAATACTGGACAAGGTTGGCTAACAGCGGAATACCGAATGTTGCCGGGATCTACACCGCAGCGACAAGAGCGGGAATTTATGAAATTATCGGGACGGACTCAAGAGATTCAGCGGTTGATTGGGCGTAGTTTGCGATCGTGCTTGGATATGCAACTATTGGGTGAACGCACCATACTTGTGGATGCGGATGTTTTGCAAGCGGACGCGGGGACTCGCACGACTTCAATTACTGGCGGGTTTGTGGCTGTGGCTGATGCTTTGAATAAGTTGGTGCAAAAAGGTGATTTGGTGCGATCGCCCATTATTCGCCAAGTGGCGGCCGTGTCTGTCGGACTTTTGGAAGGCGAGCCATTTTTAGATTTGAATTATCTTGAAGATGTGGCGGCTGAAATTGATTGTAATGTGGTAATGAATGGAGATTTGAATATCATCGAAATTCAGGGAACTGCGGAAGAAGGAAGTTTCAGCAGGAGTCAGTTAAATCAAATTTTGGATGTGGCAGAAATAGGGATTCAGGAATTGTTGGAGGCTCAGCGGCAAGCTCTTTTGACCGATTGATTTTAACCCCAATTGTTGGAGATGTCTGTTTGAATTTACCGTTGGGTGGGGACGGGTTTTCCGGTCTTTATCGCAACCGGAAATATTTTTGGTGAAAGCCGCTCCTACAGATTTATTTACATTACACTTGACAAAAGTTGCGGTAAGTGCTATACCTAGAAAAATAGACGGGGCGTTGATCATTCTGCCCTCCGAGTAGTAAAACCTACGCGATTAATGCCGGGACGCGAACAGCCATTGCTTTCAACTCCCCAAAACCTTTGATGCCGTCAGGCGATTAACTAAATTATTCCCGAGCAGGCTAGTGAATACTACCTCTCTCAAAAACCAAATGTCTGCACTCCAAGTAGTAAGTGCGACCGACATTTCTTTCAGAGTAAATGGCTTAGAGCTCCCAGCAGACCACGGTTACGGACTGTTCGCAGCTATTTGCGAAGTAGTGCCGATGTTGCGGGCCGATCGCACAATTCGGCTGCTGACGGTGGCGGGATATCCAGACAGACAGGGGAAAATTACTCTCAAGCGCGAGATCGGGCGATCGTCGCGAATGCGGATCAGGGTGGCAGCAGAAAACGCGCACCATTTCTTTAAACTCGGTGGCCAGCAATTGTCTGTGGGCATCCACCAAGTCGTGCTGGGAGTGCCGACAATATTGCCGTTAAAGCCTGCTGCTGACTTGTTTGCTCGGGTTGTGGTGATTTCTGGCTACGAACAGCAGGATTATTTTTTAGCGGCGGTGAATCGGCAACTAAAAGCGCTGGGAGTGCGATCGGGCAATGCTGAAATTCCCCTCAATCAATACGGCGAAATCGCCAGAAAAACTATCAAAGTTAAGGGCGATAAAAAAGTAGGTTATTCGGTGAAAATATCCGGGCTTACTGATGAAGATTCTTTGTTGGTGCAGCATAACGGTATTGGGGGCAAAGGACACATGGGAGGTGGTTTTTTTGTGCCTCACTGGGAGGCTAAATGAAAGTGAATTTTCCCCGACTTTTCGCTAAGTCTTTGCCCAAGGATTTTTCAAGGCTGCCTAAAGAAATTCAGTCAGCTCACTTTTTGCCCGGACATACTGCTGCGGTGTACTGTTCTGCTGAAATCATTCTCAACCGATTGCTGCCGATTATCTTGCGTCAATTAGGTTTGGGCGATGAATGGGCGAAATTGCTGTTGAAAACAACTTTGATGGGATGCTACATTCACGATTGGGGGAAAGCTAACCAGCACTTTTTGGGATTGATGGCAACCGAGTCAGTGCATTACCAAAAGCATCCTGACTGGTTACAAACGATTAAATCAGAATTGCCAACTAACGAGAGAAATCAAGTCCAACAAATAATCCGTCACGAAATTTTGAGCGGCATTTTGGTGCTGCGAGTTCCCGAATTTAGGCAGTGGCTGGAAAGTTGCAAAGATGTCGATTTGTTGGTGGCTGTTTGGGGGGCGATCGGACACCATCTCAAAGTCGATCCAACCAAGGAATTTGTCAAAACTAAGGGCTGCGGCAATGCCCCGCTTTTTGTATTTTGCCAGCACAAAATTTCTTCTAAACCAGATTCAAAACCCGTCCGAGATGATTTTAGGGCGCTGCTCAAAATTGGGACGGGCAGCCAGTTAAAATTGTCGCCAAAACTGCCCAATGTCAAAAAATCAAATTGGACGCAGGAGGAACTAAAATATGCTGTTGAGGCAGTAACCAACGAATGCGAAGCAATGGCAAAAACTGTGGGGCGAAATAGCGATCGCCAGCGGTTCATTGCCGCAGTGAAAGCGACTGTCATTGCAGCGGATATCGCAGGTTCTGCGGTGCCGGAAATCGCAAATCAGCGGCAATGGTTGAGGCAAGTTTTGGAGCAAGTATTGAGCCGGGAAGATTTACAGCAGGTTATCGATTCCCGGCTCAAGAAAAAGCAGCGGCGGGGTTTTCAAAAGTCTGTTGCTGCGACCAAAACTAGAATTACTTTAGTTAAAGCTGGTTGCGGAACTGGTAAAACAATTGCTGCTTATTTGTGGGGATTAAATTGGGCAATTAATAGAAAGCTGTTTGTACTTTATCCTACTACGGGGACGGCTACTCAGGGCTTTTTGGATTACGGCACTTTGACTGATGCGGAAACAGCTTTAATGCACTCTCGATCGAACATCGATTTAGAGGTTTACCAAGCTTTGATTAATGAAAATGATGACCACGTTGAAAATGAGTCGAGACTGCAAAGTTTCAAAGCTTGGATTGCCAAACTTATCGTCGGCACGGTAGATTCAGTTTTGGGATTGATGCAGAACAACCGCAAGCCGATTTATGCGTGGATTGCGATCGCCCAAGGTGCTTTTGTTTTTGATGAAGTTCACGCTTACGATGACAAATTGTTTAGCGCTTTGCTGAGATTTATCCAGACGTTTAAAGGCGCGCCGATTTTGCTGATGAGCGCTAGTTTCACTCAGGAACAATTGGCAAAAATCTACGCTACCGTGGCGGAGTTGGGCGAAGAGATGACCGAGATTGAAGGCCCGAAAGATTTGGAAAATTTGCCGCGCTATCAATTTCAAGTAGTTGAAAGTTCCACTGATGTCATGGTGGATGTCGCGGCTGCTTTAGCAGCAAATCAAAAGGTTTTGTGGGTCAACAATTCTGTAAAAAGTTGCGTTGACACTTACAATTTTGCTGTGAATGAGTTAGTTAAGTACCCGAATTTAGATTTTTTGTCTTTAGTTTACCACGCTCGATATCGGTACAAAGATCGGGTCGATCGCCATTCTCAAGTCATGTCAGCTTTTTCGCAGCAAACTAAAGGTGTGCTGGCTGTTACCAATCAAATCTGCGAAATGTCCCTCGATTTGAGTGCCGATTTGCTGATAACGCCATTTGCCATTTTTGCGGCGCTGATTCAGCGGCTGGGGCGGCTTAACAGGCAAGTTGAGTTTGATGCTACTGGCAATTTGGTACTAGCATCGGGACGAATTTGCCAAGCTATATTTTATCCGACTAACACTCCTTATCCTTATACGGGAGAACAGGTAAAAGCTGGTCAAGAATTCGTTCGAGAACTTGCGGAATTGGGGGAAATTTCGCAGACTGATTTAATGAAAGCGGCTCTCAAAATCACCGGCGAACCGATCGCCGAATATGACTCTGCATGGCTTGACGGCTTGTGGTGTACCAGTCGCGAGTCTTTGCGAGAGCCTGGGAATACCATTAATGTCATTTTAGCAGAAGATAGGCAAAATATCGAGAAAATTGCAGAGGAAAAAAGGGCGAAAAAAGGCATCACCAAAAATAAGGCTTTGGCTGAGGAAGCACAAAAATGGGCGGTTCCGGTGCGGCTTCCCCGTCCTATTTCTGAGCTAAAAAACTGGAGGGATAAATTTCAAAAAATTTATCCGATCGCCCCCAAAGATGCCGTGATTTACAGTGAGGTAACGGGAGCTTGTGAACAGTACAAATGTTGAAATTGTTCTTAACTTGCACAGCCCGCATTATACGGATATGCACGCGGCGGGTTTGGCTGGTTTGTGGATGACTTTAAAGCAATTTAATCGGGAGGGGATTAGTTATGATAATCTGAAATGGGAACTTGGCGAATATGAAGTAGCGCTGAATATTCAAGGGAGTCATTTAGAGGCGCTCGAATGGTTGATTCAACAGTCGTTTTTGCTGAATGACGGATTGATTGGATTCCGGGGAATCGATTCAGAAAATCTCTTGCCGGAGTCGAGAGTGGCGCTGCATCAAGGATTGTTGAATACTTTTTTGCAGCAAGGGATACTTTCTAAAAGCGACGGCATAAAATCTCAATCTTTTGAGATTGATGAGGGCGAGTTGCCGCTAGTAGTAAGTTACAAGTCGCTAACTGAATACAGCCATCAAAAGTTTGCTAAAAATTTGTGCGATCGCGCGGGTTTCCTGCTAGAGAAACCCTTGGCAGTAGCGGGCTGGCTGAATCCAGGCGCTACAGTCAAACACACTGCTTTCGCAGGCAAAACTAGCATCGAACAAAACGCTTTAGATGCTTTAGTGTTGCTTTACGCGCCCGTAGTTTGCTGTTATTTCAAAATTCGATCCTTCGCAAAAGGAGAAAAAGCATCGGCGGCTTTGATAATTCCTGAAATCTTGAATCTCAAACAGTTTGCTGAAACTAGAATGAGTTACGCCAAACGCCATCAAGCGTACAAAAATTTTCATGCTTCCGGGATTGGAGATGCAGCGCTGCGTTTTTTAGTGACTTACGAATCCGCAGTAGAGATTGCGAAAACTTACAAAGTTAGTCGCTGTCGCGCTGTGATTTTTGGGAAAACGCCGTGGAATCAAAAGCAAAAATCTCCGACGGACAAGTATTCCGTAACTGCGGATGCAAAAATCTGTGCTGCTTATCAGAAAACGCAAAATGCTTTCAAGGATAAGTATGTAGTTTACGGAGATTCGGGTAGTGCCATTGTCCCCAGCTTGGCTAAAGGTTTAATCGCTGATGCTTTGATTAAACACCTTCCTTGGTACGGAGAATTGGCGGCGAAAATAACTAGCAAAGAATTGTTCGATCGACTGTGTTATGAAAGTAAAGGTTTTCGAGATATGGTAGAATATGCGGAGTGGAAAGAAGCATCCCACGGGCGGTTTGTTGAGGCTTGTCACGATGCTTTGAGAGGAATTTACGCTGGTTCTTTTAAGCAAGGAAATGCTGAAGCAAAGCGCCAAAATGCTAGCCAAGAACACGGCAAAAATTTAGGTGAAAAGCGGATATCAGATGAGCGTGAAAAAGTGCGATCGAAAATGATTCGCTGCAAAAACTTTTCAGCATTCTGTTTTTTCATCACAGAATTTTGGTCGAAAGCTGGCTTTTCGCGAGTGCAGCAAGAATATCAAGCAGAATTGTGGAATTTAGTATTAGATGATTGGGAAATGGCAAGAAATTTAGTCTTGCTTTCCCTCGTCAGTTACAAACGCAGGAAATCTGCTGAATCCCCGCCTGAATTGCCAAGCAGCAATCGGGTGGAGGCTGAAGATTCTGATGTTGATTTAGATGAGGATGATGGGGATGAGGAAGAAGAAGATGACGAAGATGATGATGATGGTGAAAGCGTGCCTTTGCCATCATCCCTTCGCAATTTACGTTAGGCAGGACTTATACCAATTTAATGTGAAGTTGCACATATCTCGATCCCCCTAAATCCCCCTTAATAAGGGGAGTAGGGGTTGACTTTGAGAAGAATCTTGTCCCCCCCTTGTAGGGGCGGTGCCCCCGTGCCCGCCCTCTTTAGGGGGGATCGGATTCTATGCAACCTCATAAAAAATTGGTATTACGCACACACTATATCTGTAACTGAGGAAATACCATGACTTATCATTTGTTTGGCAACATTTTGACCAATTACGGGATCGCTGCTAACAACCGGGGTGAAAACCAAGGTAACGTCACAACTTTGCAGCGCTTAGCATGGAAAAATTCGCTGCGGACTACTGTATCTGCTGAGGCTATTCGGTGGGCAATTCGCTATCAGTGGCAGTTTCTAGGAGAAGATGTCAACCGCAAATGGGATGATGATAAAAATGAAAATTATCGCGTTCAAGAGGGTGTTTTCGATCCTGAAATCTACATTGATGATGATGTTTTGGGTTACATGGATGCGAAAGCGGCAACGGAAGATATCAATAATGATGGGGTTCCAGAGTCGAGCGACACCAAACCAACTGCTAAAGGCGGCAAGGCTAAAGCTAAACTGAAAAAAGGGGAAAGCATTGCTCGCAGGGGGGTGCTAGAAGTGACTCGCGCGATTTCTTTGACTGCGGATACTGGCGATTTGTTTTTTGGCTCGACTAGCGGCAAAAAAGACCGGAAATCTATTCATCAAACGGAGGCTCACGCTACTCGCTATCAGTACGGTTTTGCGATGACTCCGCACCGTTTGAAGGTTGCGAGTCGGGTGATTTCTGTTTTGGATGCTTTGGCTTCTCTCGGAGGTGTTGCGGGAAATCACGCTCGGTTTCTTTACGATTTTTCTCCTGAAAGTATCGTGCTCAGGTGGACTCACGATTTTGCTCCCCGGATTCTTTACTGCTTTGAGGAAAATCGCAAAGGGGAGATTTCAATATCGGATTTGGTGCGCCGCATTGAGGCTGGAGATATTGACCCGAATGAGGTGTGGATTGGCGGGGCAATTTCTGTGGAGCCGGAGGTGGAAGAATTGGAGCAATTGGGTGTGAAAGTTTTTCGGGGAATTAAGCCGGCGGTGAGGGATTTGCAGTCTGTGATTTTGTCGGATATCGATCGGGAGGCTGCATGATCGGGTTGCGAATTGAAGTGCCAATTGCTTGCTGGCGGCAGTCTTATGCGCGGGAATATGCGGAAAGTTATCCGGTGCCGCCGCCGGCTACGGTGTACGGAATGCTGCTGTCAATGGTGGGGGAAATTAACCGCTATTCTCACTGTGGCTGTAAGATTGCGATCGCCCTTTTGTCTGCTCCCAAAAGTTCTACTTTGCTGCGGACTGTTCGGCGGGTGAAAGTTGCGAAGGAGGAGTTTGCGGCGGGCAATGCGCGGCCGGATTTTCAGGTGTTGCTGACTGGTATTGATTTGGGAATTTGGGTGGATTTTGGCGGGGATGTTGGCAATCCCAAGCTGTTGGAAAGATTGCGGGAGGCGATTTTGCGCCCGGAGTCGGTGAGTAGATTTGGTGGGGTTTCGCTGGGGGAAAGTCGGGATTTAATTAATTCTGTTTTGCTGTGGCGTGAGGAGTTTGAAGCTGATATTTGTCAGTGGTTGATTTTAGATCGAAATGGGTATTTGGCTTTGCCTTGCTGGGTGGATCATGCGGGTTCTAAAAAGACTAGGTGGCAGCGCTATGTTTTGGCTGATGCTGGCGATTTTTTGCTGGCGGATGTGTTAGCTGGGGTTGATTGCTGGAGTGCGATCGGGCCTGAGTAATGGATTTAGTGTGGCAAGGTGCTTGCAAAAATGGCTGGGAGGGTCTATTGTGGAAGGGGTTAGGCGATCGGCCTACTAATAACCTTTGATGCCGTTAGGCGTTGATCACTGCGATCGAACTGCTAACTGCTTTGATGGTGGAAGGAGGTTTTAAGGATTTAGTCGGGCAAGGTGCTTGCAAAAATGGTTTGGAGGGTTTATTCTTTAAGGGGTTGGGCGATCGGTCTGAAATAACCTTTGATGCCGTTAGGCGTTGATCACGAGTCAATTGACTGCGCGAGTGTGCGGGCTAATTCCTGAAATAACCTTTGATGCCGTTAGGCGTTGATCACAGTATTCTTCAAGTCGTATCCGGTTAGAGGTGGCTCCTGAAATAACCTTTGATGCCGTTAGGCGTTGATCACTGACACACTTCTGCAATATCCAAGATAATGGCTTCTGAAATAACCTTTGATGCCGTTAGGCGTTGATCACAATACAGTGCAGGATAGTTGCCAGCTTGCCAACTCTGAAATAACCTTTGATGCCGTTAGGCGTTGATCACCTTGCCGCTTACGGACTGCGACCTCACGAAATTTCTGAAATAACCTTTGATGCCGTTAGGCGTTGATCACCGTCCTGGGGAAGAGGCTGTGGCGAATAGAGTTGCTCTGAAATAACCTTTGATGCCGTTAGGCGTTGATCACTTCAATTGTGAGATTTTGCCTCTACCTGTAAATTCTGAAATAACCTTTGATGCCGTTAGGCGTTGATCACCAAATTATATTGAGTTGCTGGCGCTCACGGGATTTACTGAAATAACCTTTGATGCCGTTAGGCGTTGATCACGGGGTGGCGACGGGTTTGGGGTGTAATTCAATCCCGCCTGAAATAACCTTTGATGCCGTTAGGCGTTGATCACATTTAGAGGAGCTCGATCGCCTAGACTCCCACATCCTGAAATAACCTTTGATGCCGTTAGGCGTTGATCACACCACCAATCGGACACTTTCGGGTTCAACTCCTACTGAAATAACCTTTGATGCCGTTAGGCGTTGATCACGTAGAACCAGTATTCGGCAAGAAGCCTTATCGAAAAACTGAAATAACCTTTGATGCCGTTAGGCGTTGATCACTCCCCGTACCCGATCACCCTGTATGGAAAAGGCCTGAAATAACCTTTGATGCCGTTAGGCGTTGATCACCACAGGAGGAAATCAAGAGCAGAAACAGGCTGCGATCTGAAATAACCTTTGATGCCGTTAGGCGTTGATCACCTTCTGTCTGTGCGCTGTTGTCGGGGGTTTTGCATCTGAAATAACCTTTGATGCCGTTAGGCGTTGATCACGTAATCATGCACAGCCAACCGACTACTAGGGACTGAAATAACCTTTGATGCCGTTAGGCGTTGATCACAGTTTGCAGAGTTTGATGTACCGCGCCAGTTGGTCTGAAATAACCTTTGATACCGTTAGGCGTTGATCACTTATTTAGCGGGTCGCTGGTAGCTTTCCGCATGGATGCTGAAATAACCTTTGATGCCGTTAGGCGTTGATCACAAACATCAGTTGTTCGCACCCAAGGTTTCGATCTTGAGATCTGAAATAACCTTTGATGCCGTTAGGCGTTGATCACGCCAATCGACACAAGTGAGTAGCCAATAAGCGAGCCTGAAATAACCTTTGATGCCGTTAGGCGTTGATCACGTTAGGCTGGTTGTTGAGCTTTGAGGAATTGCAAGACTGAAATAACCTTTGATGCCGTTAGGCGTTGATCACCTCAAACATTTTTGAGTTCGTTCCGCCCGCACTAGACCTGAAATAACCTTTGATGCCGTTAGGCGTTGATCACCCAATACCATGTCGTATCCACAAAACGGCTAAGGCTGAAATAACCTTTGATGCCGTTAGGCGTTGATCACGAACGAATCGCCGATTCAGACAGAGAAATTCAAGCCACTGAAATAACCTTTGATGCCGTTAGGCGTTGATCACGAATAGAACCCAAACCAAACCCCACTAAATAAGCCTGAAATAACCTTTGATGCCGTTAGGCGTTGATCACAGGAATAACAAATTGGATCATGACTCAACAGTAGTCTGAAATAACCTTTGATGCCGTTAGGCGTTGATCACAACAGATCACATCTGATGCCAACAAGCATCGAAGCCCTGAAATAACCTTTGATGCCGTTAGGCGTTGATCACGGCGCTCGCTCCATCCAATCTCCATTACCTTTTCTGAAATAACCTTTGATGCCGTTAGGCGTTGATCACAAAAGTTTTCGTGGGTTTTCGGCTGGAGTGACGCTGAAATAACCTTTGATGCCGTTAGGCGTTGATCACTGGACAGAGAAAGAAGAAGAGTTAAGCGAAACCAAGGCTGAAATAACCTTTGATGCCGTTAGGCGTTGATCACGGGTTACTCCGATCGTCTGCCGCACGACAAGCGCAACTGAAATAACCTTTGATGCCGTTAGGCGTTGATCACTCAAACGACGGGACGGAGGCAAGGGAGGACGAGTCTGAAATAACCTTTGATGCCGTTAGGCGTTGATCACTTGTTAATTTGTTGCTAGTTCGGCGTTTTACGACCTGAAATAACCTTTGATGCCGTTAGGCGTTGATCACTTGACACTTTTGGGGTTAGCGAGATTGCCAACAACCTGAAATAACCTTTGATGCCGTTAGGCGTTGATCACGTATCGTGACCAAGTTAATCGATCGCCCGGAGCGTCTGAAATAACCTTTGATGCCGTTAGGCGTTGATCACGTATCGTGGTTTGACCAATTTCCAGAATATAATGGTCTGAAATAACCTTTGATGCTGTTAGGCGTTGATCACTCTTGAGCTTGTTCAAAATCAGACCCTTTGATCCACTGAAATAACCTTTGATGCCGTTAGGCGTTGATCACGAACTTAGCAGAAAAACGAAATGGCTGAACGCTGAACTGAAATAACCTTTGATGCCGTTAGGCGTTGATCACCACTCAGTGCCAAAACTTAAGTCGGCCCGGTACTCCTGAAATAACCTTTGATGCCGTTAGGCGTTGATCACGAGAGAATTGTAGATGTTGCCATTTAAGACCACTCTGAAATAACCTTTGATGCCGTTAGGCGTTGATCACGGAAAGCCACTGGCTCGAAACCTCAACTGATAGACTCTGAAATAACCTTTGATGCCGTTAGGCGTTGATCACATTGGGATATGGTGGCGACAGGCGGCGGCAGAACTGAAATAACCTTTGATGCCGTTAGGCGTTGATCACGTCGATGCAACAACAAGCGTTGTCAATGCTTTTATTCTGAAATAACCTTTGATGCCGTTAGGCGTTGATCACATTCGGCGGTCAGCCATTGGAGCAAGCTGGCGGTTCTGAAATAACCTTTGATGCCGTTAGGCGTTGATCACGTTGAAACTTGGGGTGAAGAAGGACAAAAACCTTGGCTGAAATAACCTTTGATGCCGTTAGGCGTTGATCACGGTTTCACGGTCACGTTGCGTGTACTGAATATGCTGTCTGAAATAACCTTTGATGCCGTTAGGCGTTGATCACCACTCCTGAGTCTTGACCAATTGTTTCTGAGCATCCTGAAATAACCTTTGATGCCGTTAGGCGTTAATCACTTGCAATGAGAGCGTTGCACAATTTGAGGATGATTCTTGTGGGGTGCCCCGTCCGCTGTGAAAACGCACTGGACGAGCTCAACGGCCCATCCCACAAAACAATCAAAATCATCTCGCAATTATGCAACGCCTAACAAATCACTAATCACTAATCACTAATCACCAATCACCAAGGACTCCCAATCATCACAAAAGCCGACCAATAATAAGGATGCGACAACTTTAAATCCGCAAACCCTTGCAGCGCAGCCGGCAACTCCACCCCCTCACCCCGACTCAAACCCCGCAATCGGCCACCCTCCAAACGCACATCCCCCCGCAACATCGCAATTTGCGCTTGTCGCAGCGCCGCCCCCTTAATTCGCGCCGTCTTCAACTGCTGGTAAAACTCACTCATTAATCCCAAAGTACCTTCATCACTCACGTACCACAAACTCCCCAAAGCCGTTTGCACCCCGGCTTGCAACGCCAAACCCCCGAAACCCAACTCCGCCTGTGCATCTCCCACCGCAGTCCGACAAGCACTTAAAACTAACATATTCACCTGCGGATCATTCAATCTCAAATCCCGCAATTCATCCAGTCGCAGCCGACTATTCCACAACTGAATAAAAGAATTATTTGGTGCTCCAGGTCGAAATTCGCCGTGAGTAGCTAAGTGAATAACCCCAAAAGGTCGGCTTTGATGCTGTCGCTTCAAATTCTCCAAAGTGAAATCCTCATTCAGAAAACTAACTCCCGGCCACTCTCGGGAAATAGCCGCTATTTCAGCAGGAACTGCAGGCAAAGGATTCAACTCTGAAAATTCTGAGGCACCCATTGCTAAAACTTGAGAATTTCTGAGATCGACGTAGCGAGTATCTGTTAAATTCATGCTGGGCATGAGGCTGAGACTGTACTTTTCCACCAAAAATTGCTGTCCGTCGTGCAAAGCAGCAAAGGGCATACCTCTCAAACCTCGATCGACAACAAAGGAAATAGTATCCGTTTCGCACTTTTTCAAACTGTCCTCTAAAGGCGCAATCATCCACTTATAAAGCTGTTGCGAAGATGGTAGATAACTCGTAGTAGCCCGCACCCCCGGTTTGGTAATCTCACCCCTGAACTCATTTACAACTTTCAGAAGTTCTTGCCGGTTCGCTGACGGCACACTTTTGTGAACCACTTCACCGCAAGAAGTGATCAGCATTAAATTTAATTCTTCGGGTTGCGAGAACAGATAAATTAAGCTGGGTTTCGTGCCGGTTTGTGCGCCCACCGATGCTAACTTTTTTTGAATTTCCTCTGGGGATACCAACTCGTTGCTGATGTTGATGCCTAAATATTCCCCGAATTCTTGGCTGAAAGATTTGTCCAGCAGAGGCAAAGCTGCCGATATGTTGCCTGCCTCCAAGTTCCTGCCGATGTCGCCCCGAAATGGTGACTGAAAAACGGGTTCTCTGGGATTTGAACCGATGAAATTTCTCATTCCTCTGGGAGATTGCATTCTTTCGGGTGGCATTCTGTCTCCGGGTTTTCCTATATCTCGCAATATTCTGTTTTGGTTCTGCCGCTGTTGGGGGGTAAAGGGTTGGTTGCGATCGGGGAAAAGCAATCGCCCTCGATCTAATGGAAATCTATCCCTTGGTGATATTGGGGGCGAATTGGGGTTATTGGGATTGAGGGGATTTATGGGATTGTCGGGATTGAGGGGATTTATGGGGTTGTCGGGATTGAGGGGATTTATGGGATTGTCGGGATTGAGGGGATTTATGGGATTGTCGGGATTGAGGGGATTTATGGGATTGTCGGGATTAGTTGGTTGGTTGGTAGTGACGATCGCACTATTACCTTGAGTGTAAGAATTTATGAAAGATTGCCCTTGAGTAATCGTACCCACAGCATTACTGGCGATCGCCCCAGCAGTACCGTTAGTCGTCGCATCTCCCACCGCAAAAGGTATCGGCGGATTGACATCGCCGCCGCCGTGGCGGATCGTAACTGTACCGGGTTGAGTGTCGCCAAGAGTCGAGACGCTAACAGGAGTAGCGTTTTGGTCAAAAGTACCCCTCACTCGAACTAAACCCGGAGTTGCGATCTCAACATTACCGCCCGGAGCATTTATGGATGCAACGCTGATATCATTTTGAGCGTTAAGATTTACTGTAGAAGTGCGATCGACCCTAACAACAGGATTAACATTTATTCGCCCAATTGCGATTTCGTTCCCCGCTAAAATTCCGACACTTTCGGCAGCACTTATATTGCCAGTGTTGACAGTTCCCCTGCTGCTAGTTACATCAACTGCAACTCCCCGCAAATCCCTTGAATTTACATCGAGCGGCGCTGTCAAATTGACATTTCCTGTTGTGGCGTCCGTATTGCCAATAATATTAATACTTCCCGAATTGCTAGTTACATTAACTCCAACTCCCTGCAAATCTCCTGAATTTACATTGCCAGAACCTGTCAAATTGACATTTCCTGTTGTGGCGTCCGTATTGCCAATAATATTAATACTTCCCGAATTGCTAGTTACATTA
>NZ_JAUBOX010000074.1:0-15740 GCF_036700445.1 Microcoleus sp. T3_B1 | reverse complement strand
ACTCCAACTCCCCGCAAATCTCCTGAATTTACATTGCCAGAACCTGTCAAATTGACGGTATTTTCTGTTGCTGTTGCACTTCCAATCTCAATACTTCCCGAATTGCTATTTACATTAACTCTTGTTCCCAGCAAATTCCCTGAACTTACATTGCCAGAAGCTATGACATTAATATTCCCAAGTGATGTAGTATTGCCGATCGCAATTGTTCCCCCATCGCTATTGACTGCAACTACTCCCCCTTGCAAACTCCCTGCCTGTAAGTCGCTGGATGCTCTCAAAGCAATAGTGCCAGTGCCAGCGTCGATCGAGACAACATTAATATTAGTTTGGGCATCCAGATTGACTGTAGGGATAATGGGATTAACTGGATTTGTGGTGGCAGGATTAACAGTTATTACCCCTGTATTGATTTGCTGTCCTGCTACAATTCTGACATCTCCAGAAGTAGCGATCGCCCCCGTAGCGACACTCCCCGTACTGCTGCTAGCATTGACAGTGGCAGCGGTGAGATTGCCTACCGTTAAGTCCCTAGAAGCTGTCAAATTGATATTCTCAGTTGCTGTAATATTGACTGGTGTAGTATTGGGGACTATAATATTCGGATCGCTCAAAACTCCCAATGCCCCGGAGTTACTGGTAATATCAACATTAGATCCCTGCAAAGTCCCAAAATTCACATTGCCAAAAGCTCTGAGTTCGATCGCCCCGGAAGTCCCAGTATCGATCGACCCTGTTACTATATTGCCTCGAACAGTATTCAGACTAATACTGCCGTTGATCTCAGCACGAGAAATGTCACTTGTCAATATAATATTGTCATTAGCTTGAATATTAATTGTCGAACTAGACGTTAATCTGCCCCCAACTACCACTGCCCCTTCCCTGCTTTCGAGATTTATTTGACCGCCATTAATATCTCTAGTTGCGATAGTTCCCGGCGCTGACAAAATCACCGGCCCGCCGGCCGAAATATTTTCAACAGAAATCAAATTATTCGATAAAATAGACGCAGGAGTAAATATTGCATCGTCACCTAAAGGATTAGGTTGTTCATTATCACCCGGAGTATCCCTAGGAGAATTAGGAACATTAGGAGAATTGGCCAAATTTTGCACTCCCGCCCGCAGAATTAAAGCCGGACTGCTGGTTAAAATAGCAATATCTGGATCGCCACTCACATTTTCCCTACCCAACGCAATATCGGGGCCGGTAATTGTAATTTCCTCGGCAACAATGCTCCCCCTCGCCTCGACTTTCAGCGAAACTCCGGTATAATCTCCAAAGAAAACATCTCCTTCCGAACTGATAATCGGGTCAAATAAACTGACAAAGTTTCCCGGCATTCCCGACAAATTGCGAATCGAAAAATTGCCACCCGAAACAAAGTGGGCATCCCCCGAAATAACACCGTTGCTAACCAAACTCAAATTGCCGCCACTTTGGAATTGCGGGGGAAGAGATAAGCCGCCGATCGCATTTTGAGTGAGAATATCAATAGTGCGATCGGCCTGAATGTATAAATTCCCCCCAGCCTGCGCCAAAAAAGGATTCTGGGCGCTGTCCCTGACCCGCACCGCATCCCCACCCAGCAAACTCAAATCCCCCGTAGTTTGCAGCCTAGCGCCCGCTAACGTCAGATTTTCCGCAGCCCATAAATTCGCACCTCCCGCACTCAACTGCGGAAGCCCAGACACATTAGCAGAAATCGCCACATCCCCAGAATTCACCTGCAAACCAGAACCCACAAGCCGCACAGAACCGTCATCAGCAACCGCAACACCCGCCGCCTGATTTTGCCCAGTACCTGTCAGCAACTGCGGCAAAGAAACAGGATTCAAAGTCTGTTGAGAATTACCCAAATTTCCGCCCGTTGCTATTTCCAAACTCAACAAATGCCCCGGTTGACTAATGCGGAGAACATTATCTCCCCCAACAGCAGCAACAGTAATTTGCCCGCCCGCAGCCGACAACTGCCCGGTACTAACAACCGTACCGCCAAGCAAAGCCAAATTTTGCCCAGGAGTCACCGCTAAATTGCCAGCATTAACAATACTTCCCGGTACACCCGGACTAAAATAAAAAGCATTTGGCGTACCCACCAACGCGCTAAAATTATTTGTACCTGCAGCATTAAACCAATTTGAACCAAAACCGACACCAGTAGCAGTAGTTGCAGTGAAAGCCGCCGGCACATTCAAACTCGCGTTCGGGCCAAACACAATTCCCGCAGGATTAATGAGAAAAAGATTAGAATTGCCGCCCGTGACAGTAATTAAACCGTTAATTAGCGAAGCGTCCCCGCCAGCAATTCGAGCTAATATATTTTGAATAGCCGAATTAGTCAGAAAATTAGCAATTTGACCTTGATTCAAGCCGAACTGCCCAAAACTGTGAAAAAGATTCGCGCCGTCTCCCGACAAACTGCCGCCGTTGATATCATAACGGTTGCCGATCGGGGTGACAACAGTACCCGTACCGTCAGCAGCAGGCACTATGGGCTGTGCTTGCGCGAAAGTATTAAAAATTAACAAAGAAAAGGGACAAATAAATAGCGCAACCTTTTTAATCTTTAAGTTGGCATTTTTCATAGCAACAAGTAAAACTATCTCAATTGCCTTAATTATCGCACTTGCAAACAACTTACCTCTAAATTACACATTAATTCGCTCATGACAACTCCCAAAATCAAAAGCCTCTACACAGACGGCGCTTGTTCCGGCAACCCAGGCCCTGGCGGCTGGGGTGCAGTAGTTTGTTTCGCCGACGGCAACTGTCACGAACTTGGAGGTGCAGACCCCCAAACCACTAACAACCGCATGGAAATGCAAGCTGCCGTCGCTGCGCTGGAATTTTTTGCCAATTCCGGTCAAACCGAACCCGTCACCGTTTACACCGACAGCGAATACGTTAAAAATGGCATCACCAAATGGATTCAAGGCTGGAAAAATAAAGGCTGGAAAACCTCAACGGGCAAAGATGTTGTCAACCAAGACCTCTGGCATCTGCTAGACAAGCTGAATTCCCGACAAATCAAGTGGGAACACGTCCGCGGCCACTCCGGCGACTTCTACAACGACAGATGCGATGAAATCGCCCGCAGCTTCTCGCACAATCTCACTCCCCAACTGCAACAGCAGAAACCAACGGGAGACGAGGCCGGGGCGGGCACGGGGGCATCGCCCCTACGCTTTGACAACACAATTGTTTCGGAAGAAACGGACGCAACTGGTAACAAACAGCAGAAACCAACGGGAGACGAGGCCGGGGCGGGCACGGGGGCACCGCCCCTACGCTTTGACAACACAATTGTTTCGGAAGAAACGGACGCAACTGGTAACAAAACGATAGAATCCTATGTCATAACTTCTGACCTTCCGATCTCCAACTCTACCATGATGGATTCAACTGCCGATACCCTGGAGAACTTGCCCCGCGAGGTGAGGGTTCAGGACCTCCGCAATCTGATCGAAACCTTGCACATCGCCGACGAGGTTGCGACGAAAGGCTACTTGATTACCAGTTCTGAACTGGCTGATTTGATGGATGTAAATGCCAGCGCTGTCACCAGTCGTGGAGACAACTGGGTTTGGCGAAATTGGGTAGTTTCGCGGGTGCGGCGCGAGGGAAACCAAATTCTCTGGCAATTAGAGAGAATCGACCACGTTAGTACAACTGATTAGTGGTTAGTCATGAGTTATTGGTTGATTAATAACTGATGACTAATGACTGTCTCAAAGCAAGATTTGGCAAAATTCCGTAGGGACACAACATTAGTTGTGTCCTTTTAGTCATCAGTTGAGTAAACAGATTAGTTAACATCAGTCCCAGTTAAAAGAAAGAATCCAACTGTAAACTCGTGATCAAAACCCTCCTAAAATGGCATTGCACAATTTGAGGATGATTCTTGTGGGGTACGCGTCCCGCCTGCTTTGAAAATAAAGCGGACGGGCGGGACGCCCATCCCACAAAACAATCAAAATCATCCCGCAATTATGCAACGCCCATAAAATCAGTGATTTTGCATCGAAAATCGAAAATAGCATGAGTATCAGCTTGCGAACAGTCACTGCTACCAGATATGTCACTCCTTTGCGCGAGGGCGGGTCGCTACCGGCGATCGTCGAAGCAGATGATGATGGTATGTATGTGCTCAAATTTCGCGGTGCGGGCCAGGGAGCCAAATCTCTGATCGCCGAGCTAGTGGCGGGAGAGATTGCTCGCGCCTCCGGGCTCCCAATCCCCGAACTCGTCTTTGTTGAACTCGATCCCGAACTGGCTCGCACTGAGCCTGATCCGGAAATTCAGGATTTGATCCGAGCAAGTGCTGGCCTCAACCTCGCCCTCGACTATCTCCCCGGTTCCATCACATTTGACCCGATAGCGGGGAAGTCCGAGGCGGATTTGGCCTCAGAAATTGTCTGGTTCGATGCTTTTGTGACCAACATCGATCGCACGCCGCGCAATGCAAATATGCTGGTATGGCACCGCCGGCTTTGGCTGATCGATCACGGTGCAGCCCTCTACTTCCACCACACCTGGAAAGATTATCTCTCGCGCAGCCGCGATCGTTTTCCGCCAATCAAAGACCACGTTCTGCTGCGTTTTGCTAGTACGCTGGAAGCGGCAAATTCAAAGATGACTCAAACGCTAACCCCGGACATCATTCGCAACATTGTTAAACTAATTCCTGATGCTTGGCTGGTGGGAGATTCTCCTTTCAGCGATAGCAACGAACATCGGAATGCTTATATCGAGTACCTGCTAAATCGGCTAGAATCACCACATATTTTTTTGGAGGAACCGATTAGTGCCCGATCGATTTCTTTATGATTATGCCATTATCCGCGTCGTTCCCAAAGTTGAGCGCGAGGAGTTTATCAACGTGGGGGCGATCGTTTCCTGCGGTACGAAAAAATTCCTCGAAGCCCGTATCGAAATTGATGAACAGCGCTTGATGGCGATCGACTCAACGTTGGATCTGGAAATGATTCGCAATCACCTAGCAGTCATTCCCCTCATTTGTGCAGGCGGCAAGGAATCTGGCGCGATCGGTCAACTTCCCCACAGAGAGCGCTTTCACTGGCTCGTAGCACCCCGCAGCACGATCGTTCAGACATCGCGGGTACATACTGGTTTTTGCCAGAATCTACCGGGTGCGATCGAACATCTGCTCGATACAATGGTGCGATCGTCAAGCCGATTTTAGATTTTAGATTTTAGATTTTAGATTTACTCATTTTAGCTAAAGATGAGAACGCCAGAACCATTGTACTGACGGGAAACTTTTCTAAAGTGTTAGATCGTGTCCGATCGATTAACCGCAATCAGATGCGATCGCGCGTGCTCACGAAAGTCCGCAGCCGGAGTGCGGACTTTCGCGGGCACATATCCGTTTTTTATTACTGTAATTGACCGCACATAATATTAGCTGCAGTGGAGCAAGGTAGAAATATGATGCAAATTGAACCGACAAATATGACTTTCCCTCTCTGGGGTTTAACTATTTTCATCCTGTGGACGATCGCAGTTGTTATCCTGCTGCTAACAGTCAGGATTCGGCATCTATCTGCGGGCGGATCAGTCAAAGATTTCAGCACACCAAACGACGACAGCTTGCTTTGGCGACTATTTCGAGTACAATCCAACTTGATAGAAAACCTGCCTTTGTATTTGGGAGTTGTTTTCCTTCTAACCGTTAGGGGTGTTTCAGGAACAGCAGTAGATTTGCTGATTGTTGTGTACATCCTATTTCGGCTTGTACATTCAGTGATTCACATCGCGGGCCTCGATCCAAAGTTTCGGTTATTCAGCTTAGTAATTCAGTTAAGCTGTTTGGTCGCGTTAACTATTATGGCAGTTTTGTAGGTGAGAAATTACGCAATTGACAGCTATATATATAGCAATCCTAAATCATTATCATAATTATTGTAGGGGCAATCCGACCCCTACTCCCCGTGGTTGCCCGATAGATAGGGGGTAGGCACGGGGAGTAGGGGTAGCACTACCCCTACAAATTTATCGGAATCATTTAGGATTGCTATAGTAGGGTGCGTCAAGGGCTAACCCTAATCGTTTCTTACACAGCGTAAGTCAGGCCCACCTTACAAGTCGATCGCGCCTGTGACATTAAGCTGTTCGGCATTTAAAGGACTTGCGTAAGGTGCGTCAGCATCTAAGGTTTTCCTTTTCAGCGTAAGGGTTCTAGCTGACGCACCCTACTCGCCTCGTTACTGGTTTAAATGCTCCACAGCTTACTGCCTGTGATTTGGCTAAATTATCGAAGTTTATGAACAGAATATCTCGTGCGATCGCTGTTATTTTAATTCTATTAGGCTGCATTACTTCTGTTTTAGTTCAGCCACCGCAATCAGCCTTAACCGTGCCACCTCCAGTGCAAGAATCTCCGCCTCGCGGAGGAGATGTTGCTCAGACAATGAATTTTGGACGGCACTTTCAAGAATTAGGAGTTGAAGGCTCGATCGCAATTTACGATTTGAATAGCGATCGGCTTTATCAACACAACCCGCAGCGTAACGCCACAGCTTTTTTACCTGCATCTACATTTAAGATTCTCAACTCTCTGATTTCCCTAGAAACAGGGGTAATTTCAGATGAGATTGCCGTTCTAACTTGGGATGGAATTCAAAGGCAAATTCCCGCATGGAATCGAGACTTGAATATGAGACAAGCCATGAAACTTTCCGCCGTTTGGTTTTACCAAGTTCTCGCCCGCCGAGTCGGACACGAGCAAATGCAAAAATGGGTAGCTAAAGTCGGTTATGGCAACCAAAAAATTGGTAACAAAGACGATATTGACAAATTCTGGTTAGAGGGAGAACTGCGAATCACACCCAACGAGCAAATTCAATTTCTCCGCCGTCTATACAAAAATGACTTACCCTTTTCTGAGCGATCGCTGTCTCTGGTTAAAGATATCATAATTGTTGAACAAACTCCCGATTACACAATTAGAGCTAAAACAGGATGGGCCAATTTTGGAGAACAAACAAAGCCTCAAATTGGCTGGTATGTAGGTTATTTAGAAAAGGATAAAAATGTTTACTTTTTTGCAACAAACATTGATATCCGCAACAATAATGACGCACCTGCCAGAATCGAGTTAACGCGCCGTTGCTTCAAGGATCTGGCGCTGCTGTAAGTGGGTTATTTGTTCTGTAATATTCGCAAAAACGCCAGCGGATAGGCTAACGGTGACAGCCAAAACAGCCATTTATTCGATGCCTGAGTTCGAGCGTTGAAAGCGGAGTCTTTTAAATCTTTTAGAGCTTACGCAATTGGCCCATATAGCAATCCTTGCAGGTGTCGTAAACTTTTTACCCCACCCCAACCCTCCCCTTACTAAGGGGAGGGAGTAAGAAATTCACAAATGATTTAGGATTGCTATATATATAGTTGCTATCGTGCTATATGTCATTTCTTCCAGCAAGGCGACTATCATCTAAGAGAGCATTAAGTTTTTCAACGACTAGCCAGGGGTTTCGACCTTTCAAACAAGCTGCGATTGCTGCTTCATAGGGATTTCTGCCAGTTTTTTTTACGGCTGCGATCGCCTGTTTGTTAGACAATCCCCGCCCGCTGACCAACCAAGCAGCCAAAACCTGTCCTGTACGTCCGATCCCCCCAGAACAGTGAACTACCACCCGTTCACCTTTGCTATTTGCAGATTCCAAGAACGGCAATATGCGATCGATTAAAATATCGCGATCGACCAATTCAAAGTCTGCAATCGGCGCCCAGCAAACTCGATCGCACCCAAATATTTTCCGATATGTTCCCAGTAAATCACTGTAGCGGATGAGTTGCGTCTGAGCGAGCAAGCAGCAAACTTGCTGGATATTATGCCCCTGCATAAATTCAATCCAGCGAGCAACTTCTGCATCGCGGTATCCTGGTCTGGCTGCCCCAAACACAATTAATTCATTCTCTGAAGCCGCAGCGAATTTGTGCATAATGTTTTCAATATTTTTACCTATAATTAAGAAAGACGCACAAATCCTGAATCTACAGTGAAAAACAACAGCTCGATCGCCTTAATGAACTGGCTGCAACCCAAACCAGAAACCGTTTTGTTATGCGACTCAATTGTAGCAGCTTCTGAGATGGCATTCATGCTCAACGGTGAGTGGGATGGGTGCAATAGCTTGGTGCTCACTAAATGCGACAAGGTAGCAATTGAAGCAGCCGCCCGTTTGCTGGAGACATCGTGGTGCTACCAAAATACTTGCGAACCGGTTTTAATTCGGCTGGAAGTTGACGAATTGCTGCGCCGTTATGGAATTGGAGACAGGTTTTTTATTAATGCTAACTTGCGATGCGCGCAATTGAGCGAACTTTGCTTGGAAAACATTGATTTGAGTTATGCTAAATTAAATTTGGCTAACCTCAGCGGCACTAATTTAAGCAAAGCCAACTTAATGGCGGTACAGATGCCAGCAGCAAATTTGAGTGGCAGCAATTTGAGTAAATCGCAACTTGTGAGGGCGAATTTATCAGGAGCAAATTTATCAGATGCTAATCTCAAAGGTGCTGATTTGAGTTATGCAGATTTAAGCAATGTTTGCTTAACAGGTGCTGACTTAAGAGGTGCAAATTTAGCGAGAACAGACTTAAGAAAAACAAGGTTAGATGGGGCAATTTTTGAGTAATACCAAATCCCGCTTAAATACTTTCTCTCACACCGCGTGGGTATATCCTGTAAACATTTTAACATCAAACCGACAGTCCGGCAGGGGTTGAAACCCCTGCCTCAAAGCGCAAGTCCTCTAAAAGAGGACTGATGAGTTGTTGAGTCCTCTTTTAGAGGACTTTAGCTATTAGACAGGGGTTTCAACCTCTGGCGGAATAGCGGGTGGGGGGGAGGAGTGGTGGACTAAAAGCTTAAGTTGACACGCTTTGGGTAATGCCGTTTCCCTAGGGCGATCGCACTTCCGGGGTGTGCTTCATAAACGTGGAATCTGCTGTATCTGCGCCCATCCGCGTACATCCGCCACCATCTGCGGTTAAAGTTCCAAAGTAATTAACTGAGCAATTTCATCCGTTTGAAAACCCAACGCCATCGGCTTTTGCACTGTCGGAATCACTTGCACATCATAGAGTTCCGTGACAATTCCTTCAAACCGCAACCAGTGAACGATCGCCCCAGTAGTCAAATCAATCACCATCATACCACAGCGAGCCTCAGCATCCTTGGCTGCTAACAAGTCATCCAATTCTAAACCGCTAAAAGTGTTGTCACCTCCCCGAGGTTTCGAGAGTCCAACAATTGCCCAATTTTGCCAAAAAGCTAGTCCTCGGACATATCCCGGACAAAACGTAATTGCCTCAAATTTCCCTGTATCTAAATCCACATAACCGAATTCTCCTCTCCCCGAATTCAACAACCACAACTTATCTCGATACCAGCGCGGTGAGTGTGGCATTGACAATCCTGTGACGATAATATCATTAGATTCAATATCAATAACTATACCGCCATTTTTTCTGCGATCGCGCCAGCCATCCACCACATCCGACTGACTCGACGCTGTGACATATTTCGCCTCCCCAGCTACCATTGCCAAACCGTTGAGGTGACAGCGGTCTTCATTTATATATTGTGAGATAAAACCGGGTTTCCAGAGAGGTTTGCAACTGTGGCGATCGCTCAAAGTAGCGATACAATTAAACAAAGTGCTAATAAAAATGATTTGATTATTTTTATCGACTGCTATATCGTGAATGTCGATATCGCCTGTAGTATAACCGATTCTTGGTATATATAATTTATCGTATCCTTGGTATAATTTCCCGGATTCTAAGACATTATCTAATTGCCAGAGTTGATATTTGGAACTTAAATAAAGGCGTTCCGGCGTGCAGTAAAGCCCCATTACGCGATCGAATATTCGCCAAAAAGCCGAGATTCTGTTAGTTTCTGGCACAGCACCGATTAACATTAACCTGCTGGTTTGATAGGTGGTGCAAGCGAGGCTGATTTGTTGTTGGGTTAACCAAGATGGAAAATCGCGATCGCCAAAAATTTCGTGTTCGTGGGTTGTATTAAAAGTGGCTTGTTCGTTATTCATAGAATCTGGAGGCATATCTTTAATATATCCCAAATGTAGGGCGATCGTAATTTCCTCGCCTTGCGGGTTTTATCCATCGTACTTGACCCAAATCAACATTCATCTGGGTCTATCAGCGTACATCCGCCACCATCTGCGATTAAAATTCCCAAGTAATTCTGTCCTCATGGCAAAGATCCGACTTTTCCGACTTTATGATCCGACTTTTCCGACTTTACAGAGGCAGGGGCCCTAAGCAACGATAGAGATAGGGGAAAGCCAACCCACGATGTCTAGATTGTAAAGATATCGTAAACCTGGATGTTGTGTTGCGAAGTGTTAAATAAAAATATGGTATAAAAGATATATCTGTGGTATGATAGATTTAAGTTGCATCTAATGTTATAGAAACCCATTCCCCCACGAGGCCAGTGAAAGCCCACTTCATATCAGGACTACCCCGCTCAGGCTCTACTTTACTGGGTGCATTACTACGACAAAATCCCCGCTTTCACGCTGCTATGACTAGCCCAGTCGGGGGATTAGTGGAGAGAATGTTGGAAGCCATGAGCGAAGATAATGAGTTTTCCGTATTTATTTCCTCTGAACAAAAACGGGCACTGATTATGAGCATCTTTTCAGCTTATTACCACCCGCAAGCTGAAAAAGAAGTGATATTCGACACAAATCGTCTTTGGTGCAGCAAGTTGCCATTAATTCTGGAACTATTTCCTGAAGCAAAAGTCATCTGCTGCGTCAGAAACATCGGTTGGATTATGGACAGCATTGAGCTACTGATTCGCCGCAATGCCTTTGATGTTTCGAGGTTATTTAATAATCCAGCGGAACGGGCTACAGTTTATAGCCGTACCGAAGCATTAAGTCAAGGTTCGCGTTTAGTTGGTTATGCTTATAACGCTCTTAAAGAAGCATTTTATAGCGAACAGAGTGCATCTCTTCTACTGGTAGATTACGACCTATTAACCATAAAGCCGGCTAAAACAATGTCGCTGATTTATCAATTTCTTGGGGAAGAGCATTTTGAGCATGATTTCGAGAATGTTCAATATCACGAGCCAGAATTTGATAATAAGCTGAAAACACAAGGGTTACATCAAGTGCGTTCTCAAGTCGAGTTTAAACCGAGAAAAACAATTTTACCCCCCGACTTGTTTGAGCGATTTGATGGCTTATCTTTTTGGACAGATTCAACAAATAGTCGTGCTAGTGCGATTGTAGCGAAGCCACAGTCCGGCAGGGGTTGAAACCCCTGCCTCAAAGCGAAAGTCCTCGCTATGAGGACTGAAAAACTCATTAGTCCTCTTAAGAGGACTTGAGCTATGAGACAGGGAATTCATTCCCTGGCGGACTGGCGGGTTTACTAGCTGAATTGGCGGGAACACAGCTTAAGTTGACACCAATTGGCACGGTGCCGTGTCCTGACTGTGGGTAATATCAATTCCAATGGCACCGGATTTGAGATTAAGCTTTGATGCGGGGGTTTCAACCCCTGCCGGACTTAAATGTAAACGATAGATATAAAGGATAGCAGGAATTATGAACTCATCAACCGCCAACAAGCAAATTATTTTCGTTGACTCTTCTGTACAGAATTATCAAAACTTGATAGAGGGCGCAGATGCTAACGCCAAAATAGTCATTTTAGATGACAAGCGTAGTGGCATTGAACAAATTACCCAAGCACTGGCTAGTGAAAGTGGCATTGAAGCTGTTCATGTAGTTTCTCACGGCAACCAAGGCAGTTTAAAACTCGGTGCAGACGTACTCAATGGGAATGACCTCGAAAAATTCAACACTCAGCTAAAACAGTGGGGAAATGCTCTGACAGAGAACGGAGATATCCTACTTTATGGATGCGATGCAGCCGCCACAGAAACTGGCAATAATTTTGTCAAGCGATTGAGTGAACTCACAGGTGCAGATGTAGCAGCCTCTAACGACTTGACGGGTTCTGCAGCTAAAGGCGGCGACTGGGATTTAGAAATAGTAACGGGCCAGATTGAATCCGCCGTGCCGTTTAATCGGCAGGCGATGGAAGATTATGACTATACACTGGCGACTTTTAATGTCACAGAGGCAACCGATGATGGCACTGGCACTGTAGCAGGCACATTGAGCAAAGCAATTTTAGATGCGAATACCACACTAGAGGATGACACCATTACCCTCACCACAAATGTCAGGTTTACACAAACTCCGAATCAGCTAATCGACAGCAATATTGCTTTTATTGGTGGCGGTTTCACTGTCAGCGGCGATGCAAATAACAGTGGCAGCAATGACGCGGGTGACGTTCGCCCCTTCTTTGTGAAGTCTGGAACCGTCAGTTTCACCAAAATGACCATTCGCGGGGGCCGCGCCCAGGGCGGAGATGGTAGTGGTGGGGGCGCAGGCATGGGGGGTGGCTTGTTTATTTATGACGGCACAGTCAGCCTGAATTCTGTCACCTTTTCTAATAACTCTGCCATTGGCGGAAATGGTGGGATTGGTAACACGGGCGGCGGTGCTAATTTCGTGCCTCTCAATCCGGCTAATAATGGTGCCAACCAAACTGGCAGCAACGGCTTCGGCGGCGGCCCCGGCGGCAACGGTGGCGAGGGCTTCGGCGGCAACGGTGGCGAGGGCTTCGGCGGCAACGGCGGCGAGGGCTTCGGCGGCCGCGGCGGCCGCGGTGGCGAGGGCTTCGGCGGCAACGGCGGCAACGGCTTCGGCGGCGGCGGCGGCTTCGGTGGCAACGGCGGCTTCGGCTACGGCGGCCCCGGCGGCGAGGGCGGCGGTGGCGGCGGCTTCGGCTACGGCGGCAACGGCGGCTTCGGCGGCGGCGGCGGCTTCGGCCAAGGCGGCCCCGGCGGCTTCGGCTACGGCCCCGGCGGCAACGGCTACGGCGGCTTCGGCGGCTTCGGTGGCGGCGGCGGCGGCGGCGGCGGTGGCGCCGTAGGCGCCGACTTCGACGGCGAAGTCGTCGGCGGCTTCGGTGGCGGCTACGGCGGCTTCGGCGGCTACGGCGGCGGCAACGGCGAAGTCGCCGTCGGCAACGGCGGCAACGGCTACGGCGGCGGCGCGGGTATGGGGGGTGCAGTATTCATCCGTCAAGGTACTCTCATGCTTGACAGCACCACATTTATCGGCAACACTGCCACAGGCGGCACAGGTAATGTCAAGGGTCAAGGCAAAGGCGGGGCAATTTTCGCCATGCGTTCTCTCAAAAACACCAACCGCAACAACCAAGGAATGCCAACTAAGCTACCTACCGTCACCTCATTAGGAACCACCTTCACCGGCAACACCGCAGTCGATCAAGCAGGACCTCCCGGTGCTAACACTCCCATCGGTGGTGTCGGCAGCGACCAGGATAATAACGACGTTTACGGGACTATTGCCGCGGCACCCACACCAGCTATCGCTGTCACCACTCCCGAAATCACTCCTACTACCCTACTAGCAGGCACAACCAAGCAAAAACTATACGAAATCGACTTAGCCGTTACCACCCTTAACGCCCAACTCACAGGCGTTACCCTGACTCCCATCGGCACTTACACCACCCCAGACATCAGCGGTTTCAAACTCATCTACTCCACCGACAACATTTTAGATGGGGGAGATACCACCCTCGCCACCCAAATCCCAGTCGCCTCCGGCAGTCCCCTGAACTTTACCGGTCTCACCCAAACCATCAACACCGGCACCACAGGCTACTTATTCCTAACTTCTGACATTGCCACAGGTGCCACCCAAGGCAACACCATCACTATCGACGAACCTACCCTCTCTAACTTCACCTTCGCCGCCGGCAACAAAACTGGAACTCCCACCGCAGGCGGCAGGCACAAGTTCGACGGCATCCCTACCATTACCAGCGTCACCGTACCCGCCAATAATACTTACGGTATTGGCGGAAACCTCGACTTCACGGCAACATTTAGCGAACCCGTCACCATCACCCCCGGTACTGGTAGCGCCAACCTCCCCATCACTCTCGACACTGGAGGTACTGTCAATGCCATTCTCACAAGCAGCGGTGCCTCATCGACTACCCAAACTTTCCGCTACACCGCAGCATCAGGCAACCTTGACAGCAATGGCATCACTGTAGGCGCTAACTTAGCACTCACAGGCGACGCGACGATTCAAGATGCGACTAAAAATAATGCCACCCTGACTTTAAATGGAGTCGCTGCGACAACGGGTGTATTAGTTGATGGCGTTGCCCCAACTGTTACTATCAATCAAGCTACAGGGCAAACAGATCCAACATCAACATCACCTATCAACTATACTGTCACTTTCAGCGAACCAGTCACTGGTTTCGATGCGGCTGATATTGACTTAAGTGGCACGGCTGGTGCAACTACAGCAACGGTAACGGGTAGCGGTGCTAATTATAATGTAGCAGTTAGCGGTATGACTGCTGTGGGAAGTGCGATCGGCATAGTAAAAGCAGGCGGTGTCACTGACATTGCGGGTAATACCAATACTGCTAGTACCAGTACCGATAATATAGTTACCTACGACAACATTGCCCCAACTGTTACTATCGATCGAGCTACAGAGCAAACAGATCCGACTGCAACTTCACCTATCAACTATACTGTCACTTTCAGCGAACCTGTCACTGGTTTCGATGCGGCTGATATTGACTTAACTGCAAGTACAGCAGCGGGAACATTAATACCAACCATCAGAGGTAGTGGCACTGTTTACAGCGTCGAAGTCAACGGCATGACAGGGGGAGGTAATGTAATTGCCAGCATCAAAGCTAACGGCGTTACTGATACAGCAGGTAATAACAACACTGCCAGTACAAGTACAGATAATACCGTTGCTTATAACAACACCTTTCCCACAGTTACATCTATCAACCGCCTTGCGACATCTCCCACTGCTGCGGCTACCGCCACCTACGAGATTAAATTCTCTGAAGATGTTACAGGCGTTGACGTTTCTGACTTTACTTTAGTCCCAAATGGTGTAACTGGTGCATCCATTGGCACTTTAACTCCTGTTGATGCTAAGACTTACCAACTGCAAGTTAACACAGGTACGGGCAGCGGTAAAATTGGGTTAAATTTAGTTGATGATGACAGCATCAAAAACAGCTTGGGAGTGGCATTAGGCGGTGCAACGGCTGGCAATGGTAACTTAACGGGACAAGTTTACGACATTGACAAAACACCGCCCACTGGCAGTTTAAATGCTGTTGCGGATGTGACTACAGCGGGCGGAACCAGTCAAACTTTGACTGTCACTTTCAGCGATAATAATGTTCTCGATGTTTCAAGCTTGGATAGTTCTGATGTTTTGATAAATTGGTCAGGTGGCGCTATTCCTGCTACTTTTGTCAGCGTCGATAATAATAGTAATGGTACGCCTCGGACAGCGACTTATTCCTTTGTTCCCCCTGGCGGAAGTTGGGATAATACTGATAATGGAACTTACACTGTTAACTTGCAAGGAAGTCAGGTTAAAGATGCACTTGGCAATCTTGCTGTTGCTGGTAGTTTAGGGACTTTTAACGTTAATGTTGCGGCACCGGTTGCGACAACCCCGCCATCGGGCACAGCGGGAACACCAACGGGCACAGCGGGAACACCAACGGGCACAGCGGGAACACCAACGGGCACAGCGGGAACACCAACGGGCACAGCGGGA
>NZ_JAUBOX010000073.1:0-41357 GCF_036700445.1 Microcoleus sp. T3_B1 | reverse complement strand
TCGACCTACCTTAATATACCATTTCTTTTGTTTTAATATCTAGGAAGTACATCAAAGTTAAAGGTACTCGCAATGTCGAATTGTCGCTTTGGGTACCTACACCCGACGAGCCTTTCATCACGCGGGCGTAATTCCCAACGGGGTACTTCGCGCAGCGCTGTGATTAATCCCCTCTAAATATACGCCCGGGACTTCCCGGCTGGTAGTTAAATGGCTTTTTGACCCCGCCCAAAAACGGATACAAGTTTCCGACAGTAATCGCCAGCAGCCCAAAGTTTTAGACTCTTGTTCAAGCTCCAGATTCATCTGTGAAGTAAATCGAAAATCGAAAATCGACTGGCTGCCCGATAATAGGTTTTTTTACTCCGCTCATTGACTAGGGGACAAAACGATGCGTTCTTTGGTTTTACCCCAAACATAGCTATATCAATCCCCGGACAATATAGCAATCCTTGCAGGAGTCGTAAATTTTTTACCCCACCCCAGCCCTCCCCGAACCCGCGGGGAGGGAGTAAGAAATTCACAAATGATGCGAGGATTGCTATAGATGATATTCATTTTATAAAAATACCACTAGCTTGCCAGAAGTAATCTCAGCTCGATCAGTCTCCAACCAGCCTGTAATCTCCTGTTTTTTTCTCATTGCTGGGCCTTATTTAGGGTGGAGTTTTGGAGTTCTTTTCAGCTAATCCGTGCGCGGTTAAACCGCGAAAGTTTGAACTTGGAGAGTGTTTAATTGTTTGGTATAAGCTGTGTTGCATCTAGATTGCCTATGGTATTAGAGAGGGAGAAGGTCCGATGGGGATCGGGGGAGAGGATTTGGCGATTTTTGATCTGGACTCGAAATATACAATTTAAATGCACAGCAGCTTATTGCCCTTGAATAGTATCCGATCGCAATTAAAGCTGAAATGAGGAGCGATCGCACAAACCCGGTTTGATCAAAAAATCGGGTTTTTAGATTCGGTATTAATGGCGAGGCTTGGTGGCGGTTGGCTGCCAATAACACCTGCAATTGACACAAGCATCAAGGAGGGAGCGTTGCCGGTGGTAAAAGTTGTGTGGAGAAAAAACTTGACATCAGCGTATAATTGAAAGTAAAAATAAATAAAAGCAATAAAAACAATGAGGCTTTATGTTTGATTTGCAATCGGCGATCGGCAAGTAGGGGATTGAGAAGTTCCTATTTCCTAAAACAATTTCTGCTAAAATACATCCGGTAATATACGGAGAATCTAGGATTTTTTCGCAATCTAAAATAAAAATTCAAAAAGCTAAAATGGCAACAGCTATTCTCGATCTGGAAATCTCCCAACTCTCGCCAGAAATTACGGTTGAGGAGCGTTACAGCAAAGCCTTGGTTTTAATTCGACTGCACGGAAAACCGATCGGCCAAGCTCTTTTGCCCGTAGTCGGAGGCCGCCTTGGCGGTGACGAATTACGGGAAACAGTGATGAATGCTGCGGGGGACAACTTGTGGAAAAACTGGCTCTACGACACTCTAGAATGGGACGAACGCGGGCCTGTGCAGGCAATGCCGATCGCCACAGTAGCGGTTTGCACGCGCGATCGCCCGGAAGATTTGCGGCGCTGTCTGGACGCGCTGATGCAGCTCCCAGATGAGGGTCAGGAATACTTAGTAATTGACAATTGTCCCGCCACGGACGCTACCAAGGAACTAATCAAAAATTACCCACAAGTCCGCTATGTGCGCGAAGACGTACCAGGCTCCAGCGCTGCCCGTAACAGAGCTTTACGCGAAGCTAAACATGAATTCGTAGCCTTTACAGATGATGATGCGGCCCCCGATCCGAACTGGCTGCGATCGCTCTTGGGAAATTTTAGCGATCCGCGAGTTATGTGCGTCACGGGGCTGGTGATGCCATTGGAACTGGAAACCGAAGCGCAAGAATGGTTCGAGCGCTACAGCCCCCACGGGCGGGGATTTGAGCGCCGAATTTTTGATGGGGCGCACTGCAACCCTCTGATTGTGCATCTTGTGGGAGTTTCGGCGAGTATGGCTTTGCGGAAAAGTTCGATCGACTACATTGGCCTGTTTGACGAAGCTTTGGGGGCGGGGACACCCACGGTGGGTGGCGAAGACAGTGAACTTTTTGCCCGCATTTTGCGCGCGGGCTACTGCATTGTGTACGAGCCGAGAGCATTGAGCTGGCACCGCCATCGGCGCACTTGGGAAGAATTGCGAAAAACGCTCCAGGGCTACGGCATCGCAGTCTATGCTTTCTGGACCCGGCTGTTTGTAATCAACAGAGAATTCAGTGTGCCTGTGTTAGCCTTGTCATGGCTGTTGTACAAACAAATTCCTGAACTAATTGCTTCTTTGCGAAAGCAAGCGGATTCTATCCCTAGTGATTTGCTTTTGGCTCAACTGCGGGGCTGTGTCAGCGGCCCGGGGGCTTATTTTGTGTCTCGCAAGTGGTTGCAAGAAATTAAGGGGAGCAGTCAAGAACCTCAGCCTAAAGGCATGAGGCTTGAAAGAGAAATCTAACAAGCCATCTTGACCAGCCTAAGTCTTAACTGACTACGTTTTTTGAGTCACGACACCGGGAGAATGCGAAGCTAGTTCCCTGCTCTGTCGCTAGTGGTTAAACAGTTCTAAGGTCACGCTTTACAGTGCTGCTAGCCCGCGCAAGCTCACTAAACATTGGCAAAGCTAACTTTACCCCAGAAATGGGAGATTGAGGACCCCCATATCCTCACGGGGGGGCAACCATACCCCCCTACCCCGCAAGGGAATTCAAATTAAATGTAAAGCCGTCCTGTAAGGACGGGGTTTCAGACCCGAGGAATTTTGATGAATAGGGATTTTTAGATTATTTTTAACCGCAGATGAAATGCAGATGAAATGCAGATGAAGTTAATTGTTGTCATGTAAATATGGAAAATCTAACAGTTAGCATAATTATTCCTAGCCACAACCGAAGTTCTTCGCTGCGACGGGCTTTGGATGCTTTGCACTTGCAGACTTATCCGATCGACCTAATGGAAGTTATTGTAGTCGCAGATAGCTGCATTGACGATACTTTAACAATGCTACAAGACTACAAAGCTCCGTTTAAAGTGCAGGCGATCGAGGTAAATTGCCGGAGTGCTGCCATCGCCCGCAATACGGGATCGGCTTCGGCTACCGGGAAATTGCTGCTGTTTCTCGACGACGATATCGAAGCGCTGCCGCCTTTGGTGGAAAGCCACGCGCGGGTTCACTCTTTGCGTCCGGGCTCGGCTGTCATGGGGCCCTATCCGCCTAAGTTGCAGGGAGCGACTACGTTGTTTCATGTGCAAGTGCGATCGTGGTGGGCAGACAAGTTTTATCAGATGAGCCAGCCGGCTCACCGATTTATTTATAAAGATTTGCTCAGTGGCAACCTTTCTCTGGATGCAGAACTGTTTGCTCGTCTCGATGGCTTTGATTCGGCTTTCGGGAACTGCGGCGGGGAAGATTACGAGTTTGGGGTGCGTTTGCTGAAAGCTGATGTACCTTTTGTTGTGGCTGCGGGCGCAGTGGGCTATCATTACGAACACGAAACTAACAATCTCGATCGCTATTTTCGCCGATCCCGTCAGGAAGGGCGATCTGATGTTTTGATCGGCCACCGACACCCGGAACTTAGACGGACACTGCAGGTAGCAGGCTACGAAAGTGCTTACTCGGTGGTAGATAAAATTCTGGTGGCGATCACGTTTTTCTGGCCGGCTGCTGTGGATTGCCTGGCCCTGGGACTGAGGAAATCTCTTGATTTACTCGAAAGCTTGGGGATGCGGGGAACTTGGCGGTGGTTGTGGAAAAAATTGCGCGGTTATTGGTATTTGAGGGGTGTCATCGATGAGTTGAAAAGTCGATCGGCAATTTCTAGTTTTATCCAAGGAGGCCCGGCCAGCGGCGATTTGGGCGGACATGAAATTAACATCGATTTGCAGCAAGGTTGGGAAGCTGCTGAAAGCCTGCTCGACGCGGAACGACCGACTGGGGTTTACCTGTATTACGGTCAACTGACAGTCGGTCACATTGTTCCGCAAGCGGGTGCGGAACCGCTGCGGGGCGCTCACTTACGATCGATTCTGGCGCTTGACTTTGCCGAACCCCTGGCTGGGGCGATCGCGGTTAACAGTATGCCCCGCACTGGTGAAACGATGGAAGAACAGCCTTTAGTTGCTTTGAAAAATTACGAATTAGCAATTAATAAATATGTCGGGGACTTTAAACTCCAAACTCCAACCTCAAAAGTTGGAAAATTAGAAAATTGGGAAATTGCAACTCAAAACTCCCAACTCAAAACTCAGAAGTTTTCTCTCTAGTTCCCGCTGCACTATTTTGAGGAGCAACTTATGGCAATAAAAGTGATAAAAATTGAGTTGACCGAACAGATTAATCCGGTTTGGAAACTAGAAAAATACAAAGGAGTTCGCATTGGGAATCTGGCTTTGGGCCGCCAAGTTTTCCAGGCTGTGGGCAATTTTGACGTTGTGAGAGACTTGCTGGGCTCTCTGCAAAGTCCTTTTGCTTACCGGGAAGGGTACTTGCAAGCCCAGCGTTTGGCTGCTCTTTTTGGGGTTGAACCGCTGGTAGCTGCCGGAGGTGTGCGGTGAGAAATGCTGGAACGCTCCTCGATGGGCGCAAAATGGCTCAGTGGTTCGATTTGCTGCGGGTGTTGGTCGATCGCGAGATGAAATTACTTTACAAGCGATCGACCTTGGGGATTGCTTGGACTTTAATCAGTCCGCTGTTACAGTTGGCTGTATTTTCCTTTTTGTTTCGCTCTGTCGTACCCCTTAATATTCCCAAATTTTCTTCCTTTGCTTTTAGCGGCTTGTTAATCTGGAATTGGTCTCAAACGGTATTATTTAAATCAACGGCATTAATTACCAATCATAAGCCACTAATCAGGCAGCCAAATTTCCCGTCGGCAATTTTGCCGGTAGTCACGACGACGACGGGGCTCATTCACTTTTTCTTAGCATTGCCGGTGTTACTTATCTTTCTGGCAATTGATGGCGCTCCTCTGAATGCAGTGCTCTTGTTGTTGCCGCTGCTGATGATTATTCAGTTTTTCCTGACAGTTAGTTTTGCTTATCCCCTTGCCGCTTTGAATGTCACTTTCCGCGACACTCAGCACACTTTGGGAGTAGTTTTGCAGATGCTGTTTTACCTGACTCCGATTTTCTACGACATCAGCAGCGTCCCCGAAAAATTTAAGATTTTTTATTACTTAAATCCAATGGTGCCCCTGATTGAAGCTTACCGCGCCATACTTCTTAAAGGTATGCAGCCGGATTGGTCTGCTCTGTTAATTTTGAGCTTGGCTGTGGCGGCTCTTTTACCCATCGGACTGGGAATTTTTAGACGGCAAAGCGCTCATTTTGTGGAGGAAGTGTAAATGCGTGAAGCAATTATTGTCAAAGGTTTGGGGAAGCGTTTTAACCGCTACTCTACCGCGAAACCTCATACGATTATGGAAGCCGCTTTGTCCGGTTGGTGGAAGCTGAAGCCGGAGGCGAGTTTTTGGGCGCTGCGGAATATAAATTTTACTGTTTCTCCTGGCGAAATGCTGGGAATTCTTGGCAAGAATGGCGCGGGAAAATCAACGCTGCTGCAACTTATCGGCGGTATTTGCAGGGCTGAGGAAGGATCTATTAAAGTTAACGGCAGAATTGGCGGCTTGTTGGATTTGGGTGCGAGTTTTCACTCGGATCTAACGGGCAGAGAAAACGTGTTTGTGGGTGCGGTGGTGGCCGGTTTGACTCGCCGGGAAGTGGCGCGCAGGTTTGACGATATTGTGGAATTTGCAGAGTTAAAACAGTTTATTGACAGCCCGACGCGGACTTACAGTACGGGGATGAAAATGCGGCTGGCTTTTTCGGTGGCGGTGCATACCGATCCCGAAGTGCTGTTAGTTGATGAACATTTGTCGGTTGGTGATGTGGCTTTTCAAACTAAATGTTTGAATAAGATAACTGAGTTTAAGAATCAAGGATGTGCGATTGTTTTGATTTCTCACACTGCGTCGCAAATTCAGAAAATGTGCGATCGGGCTTTGTGGCTGAAATCCGGTGAAATCGTCGCTTACGGGGAACCGGAAGTGGTAGTCGGGCAGTATTTGTCAGAAATGCGATCGTCCACAGAAAATAGCACTCCCCTGCGTGCTGCTGAAGCTACAAGTAGCGGTTCGCCACTGCGAGGTAATCAGAATCGCTTCGGTACTATGGAAGTAGAAATTACCGATGTCAAAGTGTCGCCAAATACGGAAATAGATAGCGGTGATGCTATTAGCATTGAAATTCATTATTCGGTGTCTCAGGAAATTTCTGCTGCTATTTTTGCCGTGACAATCAGCAGGGATGATGGTCAAAGTTGTTTTGAGACTAATACTAATCAAATGGGCAGACTGCTGCCGCTGGTGAAAGGGAAAGGCAAAATCCGGCTGCAAATAGATAGGCTGGATTTAGGAAACGGTCAGTATTACGTGAATGCTGGGGTTTACGAGGAAACTTTGGCTTACGCCTACGATTATCAGTGGCAGGTTTATCCGCTGTACGTGCGATCGACTGTAAACCAAAAAACGATACTTTGTCCGCCGTACCGCTGGGAATTTGAGGGCAAAATGCCGCTTATGGATGTGGCCGAACCAGCCACTGCAACTTACGATTTGGATAAGAATAATCCCGCCTACGCCAAGATTTTGACTCAGTTGGAAAACAAGCAAAAACCTGACTTTTTAATGATTGGTGCTCAAAACTGCGGCACGGAATCTCTATACGGATATCTCGCAAATCACTTGCAAATTATCAAAGAAGGTTCCCGGGATATTCACTTTTTTGAATTAAATTTTGAGCGTGGTGTTGAGTGGTACAGCAAGCAGTTGACTCGCAGTGTAGCGGGTGACAAGGTGCTGCTGTGGGAGATGACTTCTTACTATATTTATCATCCTTTGGTGGCGGAGCGAGTTTACAAGTGTTTCCCGGAGGTTAAGCTGATTGTGATGCTGCGAAATCCGGTAAAACGAGCGTGGATGCACTATCATTTGGAAGTGGCGAGTGGCTGCGAAAAGTTGGATTTTGAAAAGGCGATCGCTTCAGAACCTGATAGACTCAAAGGTGAAATTGAAAGAATCCAAGCTGATGAAAAATATTACAGTTTTAATCACCAGCATTATTCTTATTTGTCGCGGGGAATTTATGTAGAACAAATCAAAAATTGGCTCGACTATTTTCCGAGAGAACAGTTGCTAATTATCAAGAGCGAAGATTTTTACGCAGATACAGGCAAAGTCTTTTCGGAAGTATTGAAATTTCTGGATATTAGTGAGACTCCAAGTAAAGAATATGAAATTAATCATGTCGATGAATACAGCCCAATGCCCCCGGAAATCGCACAACAATTGACTAATTATTTCAAACCTTACAATCAGGAACTTTCGGATTTGTTGCATGAGGATTTTAGTTGGAGTTAGGAAAAAAGTTTTTAACTGCAGAGTTCCCCGATAGGAACATGAATCATACCTCTTTCTTCTCTTCCTCTGTGCCCTCTGCGCTCTCTGCGGTTCGTAAAAAAAAATCTAATTCACAAACCATTTATCAGCTATAAAAATGAAACGGATATTTTTAGTAGGCTCTCCGAGAAGCGGCACAACCATGCTTCAAAGTTTATTAGCTGCTCACCCTGAAGTTATTTCTTTTCCTGAATCTAAGTTTTTTCACTATTTACTGTACAAGAAGTTTGCGCGAAAGTTGCCAGGTAGGATGGAAGCTTTTTTTAAGGATGAGATTAATCGGCCTGAACTTTTGCAAGATTTTGATGATAGTCAAACTGTGGCAACTAAAGTTAGTTGGTTTGTCGGAGTTTTGGATGGTTTGGCGGCGGAACAAAACAAAAGTATTTGGTTGGAAAAAACGCCGGAACACATATATTTTATTGAGGATATACAGCGCTTTTTGCCGGATGCTAAATTTATACATATTTTGCGAAACAGTATAAATACAATAGCTTCTCTGCATGAGGCTACTAGGAATTCTCATGATTTGTGGGGGCCTGGTTGGGATTTAAACCACTGTATCCATCGCTGGAAGGAGGCGATGTTAATTAGTCACAAATATGCTAAAAATTCTAATCATATATTAGTCAAGTATGAGGAAATTCTAGAGAATAAAGTCAAAAATTTAGAAGAAATTTGTGATTTTATGGAAATTGAATATGATGATAGAATGCTAAAATTTTATCAAGAAAAAGCTGCTCATCTCAGTTTAAATCTACCTTGGCACCAAGGGATCGAGAGAGAGGTTAAAAGTAATAAAGTTCACAAATATCATAAAATTTTTAAAAGCAATGAAATCAGATATATTTTAGATAAGATTAAGCGAGTCAAGGGTGAAATTGCCTGGAAGTTGACGGTGGAAGTGAGCGAACCAATTTCCGATATTTGCGATCTTCCGCAAATATACGATCGCCTGTGCTGTACGATCAAACTAGAAGGAATTAAACTCGGTATTATTGAATTGCCGATTTGCGATGGCATGGTTGCGGCTTCGGTGTTGGCGGATGCGGTTGCAGCCCAGTTTGCTTGGCAAATTCTCGATCGCTTCTTTCAACGCAATCGCTGTGAAAAAGGCAATAAATTGTGGGAAACTGTGCTGAAACCATTGCACCCCAAACATGACTGGACGCTATTTTTGCAAGAATTATGGGGGCGTCCGAATTGGAATTTGGAGGATTTCTACAAGGCAGAAATTGCAGAGGAAGTCCCAACAATTACGCTCGAAAAAGATTTGATTGCTGTAGAAATTAGCGATGATTTTGCTAATATAAAAGTTGAGCTTTCGGAAATTGACGTGCTGGTGAAAGTAGGCGGCGTTGCTGTCGGTATTGTCACTGTTGCGGTGGAAAATAATTTTGTTTCGGCTCAAAAATTGCGATCGACAATTAATCGAAATATTGGTTTTGAGTTGGGCGTCGCCGCCGTGCGAGAAGCTTTGCTGGGAAAACCACTCAACGGCAAGCAATGGCTACGATCGCGCTTAGCCTCTTGTGCTCAACAAAGGTCTAATTTGCCCGACAGTTTGAATGCAGCGGGTGCTGGGGGCATTTACCCCCAAAATGCGGTGATCTTCGGCAGGCGATCGGGTGCGATCGGGACGAGTGTCAGCCGTCGCGCCTCACTCCCGGCGGCGGCGCTGCCGGAAATCGAGTCAGCGGCGGCAATCGCTGGGGAACCGACAATGCACATTCCCCAAGAAAACGAGTTTCCAAAGCAAGTATTTTACGCACCGGAAATCATGGGTTCAAAATCTTCTTATCGGGAAGTTTCTCACTCAGTGAAATCTCAAGTTTTGGACAATCATAGCGTTACAAAAAAACTCCCGATTCTCTCCTACCGCCGCATTTCTCCTGACGGTTTAGACGCAGTTACTCCCCAGATTTTTGAACAACAGTTACACAATCTCAAAAATCTGGGTTATTACAGTGCGAGTTGGGAAAATTGGCGAAGCGCGAAACTGGCTAAAACTCCTTTACCCGGTAAAGCTATATTGATGACTTTTGACGGCGGCTATCTCGACTTTTTCCAATATGCTTGGCCTCTGCTAAAACGCTTCGATTTTACAGCAACTGTTTTTCTCGTAGCGGAGTCAATAGGAAAGACAAATAGTTGGGAAAAAGCCGAATTTGAAGAAGTGCAGTTAATGGGATGGCCGGAAATTTTGCAACTGCGGGATGCCGGAATTGAATTCGGTTCTATGTCTGCTACTCATCCACCTTTGACTGCATTGTCGCCGACAGAAATTGTGCGGGAGGCAGCCAAATCCCGTGCTATCTTGGAACGGGGATTAGAGAAATCTGTTAAATGTTTTGCCTATCCTTACGGGGATGTCGATCCAATTGTAGCGCATTTAATTGGAGCGAGTGGATATACTTTTGGTGTATCATATAAATTAAATTTTAGCAGTTTTGACGATTCTTTATTGTCGCTGCCCCGCATTAAAGTTACAGGAGAAAATTTTTTATGGCAATTAGGTTTGTAGGGTGCGTCAGCCAGCGAGATTTTTCCCTCAACTAACAATCTCTCAACGGAGGCACATTACAAGTGAAATTTCTTAATCAATTCCTTGATTTTTCTCTGCAAATAACCGCCTAATCCTCGGGAAATTTTCTCAAATTTATAATAAAATAAAATCTCCATCACCTCTTCTGTTTTCATATACTTTAAATAAGAAATCATTTTATCGGTTAGTTCATCATTAACATCATCGATATACTTTCTCACCGCCAACCTTTCCGAAATATTCCATTTCCGATCAAACTTGCGGTGCATTTCCGTCTCATAATCCCGAAAATCTGATATTTTCCCATCCAAATACCTTTGAATATATTTCCCCGCGATTTGGGCACCATCCATCCCGTGTCTAATCCCTTCGCCGCCCAACAAATTTATTGTCGAGACAGTATCACCGATCGCAATTATATTATCCTTGCAATAAATATCCTTCAAACCAGGATTGTACTTCAGCGTCGAACCGTGTTTGTCAATAATTTTATAATTTTTTGACTTCAGATATTCATCAATCAGTAAATCAATATATTTTTTCAGCGGTGACAAATGCCTCACCGTTTTGGGATCTAAAAAAATGCGACCCGCACCAACTTTCAGCCTGTTTGGTTCCATCGGGAATATCCAGGAATAACCATCGGGCATCCATTTTTTGCCCAAAAAGAAGATTAAATCACCGCTGTATTTATTATAAACTTCTGGCTCTACTTCAATTAAATATTCAATTCCGGTTCCCGACAAAAAATCTGGCTTATCATTCTCTTTTTCGTACATAATCGCCCTAGCAAAGCCAGTAGCATCAACCAATACTTTAGTGCTAACGTTGATAATTTTACCGTCGGATAACTGTTTAAATTCGACTGTGGTTTCGCCCCTACTTTGTGAATGTCCGGTGTAGCGATAACCAAGCCAAACTTCACCACCAAATCGCTCAACTTCGCTGGCCAAAAATGCTCTAAATTTAGCAAAGTTGAGAACAACTCCCAAGCTTTCGGGAGACTCCCAAGTTTGACTGACTTTGCTAGTTTCAATAGTAAGTTTATGCCAAAAACTGCCGATAACGGACTCTGGTAAATCGAATTTAGAGAGGGTTTCTAGAGGCGTGGCGGCGCTAGAGAAGTCATTTTTATTAAAATTGTCGTTTTGCTCTGCCAGCAAGACTTTGTGGCCGGATTGGGCTAGGATTCTCGCGCAGTGACCGCCTGCTGGGCCTGCTCCTACTATTACTATGTCAAAAGTTTTTAAATTCATTTTGCTTTTAACTCGCTTCCAATGTCAAAACACCCGCAGACATATCAACTACTAACCGCCGAGTTTTCAGCCACTGGCGGCCGATTAAAATTTCAGGTACTCCGTCACCCACATGAACGGGAATGTCAAACTCTTGCTCATCTATGCGTACTTTTCCTGCATAAAGATCGAAATCAAATTCTCCCTTTGCTGTCCGCATTTCTTGTCGCCTAATATAAATCCAATCAAGTCCCTCGAAATCTTGTTCGTCCATTGCTAACCAGCCCGAAAAACCTGTATCTAGCAGAGCATCAACAGGTAATTCTAAGCCGTTATTAGCAATCAATTCAACTTCAAAAAATAGCTCGCCCTCATCACCAAATCTTCCTTCAATCATATTGAGCCGCACGCCCCTGTATTGTTGATGCGGAAAAGGTAGGGGATAGCATTTGGGTGTTTCTGGCGGCACATTTTGGTAGCCGCCATATCATCCTTGTCGATAAAATATTCCCCGCTATCAGGTTCAACCGCCATGTACCAGTTGTAGTGACTGTCAATTAATTCTGGTTTAAGGCGATCGAAAATTACTTTGCAACGCTTGCGAAATGCCGATCTTTCAGCTCGCCACTGGGCTTTTTTTTCTTCTGACCACTGAATTTCTGGGAACAGTCTTCCCCGCCGCACGGTACGATTTGGTTTCACGTTAGTCATTGTTTTTTCTCCCTTATATTCCCATATTTCTGCAATCTGATTGTACCATAAACTTCTATTTCATTGTTGGTTTTCCTTTGTGTGAGATGATACTATGTTGTCGATCGTCAAAAACTATAAGAAATGACTGAAAGCATTGATTCATAGTTGGCTAAATTTTTCCTTGAAGCCGATTGGCTTCAAACAACAGTCGCTTGACTTCTTCCTCAGTTAAACTATCTCTGTTCAACCGATTCACATAGTCAGCTACATAGGCAGCGGTTACATAACTGCTGAATAAAATTACTTTCTTGTGAGCACCCCCCGAAATGGGTTCATCAGAATTTTTACCGACTGTAAAAACACAATTTTCTTCGGGATTACCGTAAGTATTTTTGGGAGCTTCTTGTGATTCGTACCAAAAAACTTTGTACTTTTTGGAAACAGGGGGCTTTACAACCAAAACGTTAATATTGGAAGGCAAATCATCATCCAAGATCGTTTTGCCTTGCGACAGCCAATCCATAAGCGCTTTTTTATCGCCCGACACTTCATAAACAGCATCGTCATCAGAATAATCACCGTAAGTCCCAATCAAACTGCTAATGAAATTGCTAGTAATTTGATCGTTGCTTTGCAGATGAAAATATTTAAGCTTAGATAAAATATCTTGGCAATAAACAAAGATTTTCCAGGCGTCAATGATGCTTGCGTGAGCTGATATAAGTCTGCGTTCTACGCTTCTTTTGCGTCCAAATCCAAGGTAGACAGCATGAGCATCGCTGGAAGTAGAAGCAGCGATAAAACATCCAATATTAAGGCTGTTACCGTAATTTGAATCGAATCTTTTTCGGCGGTTAGCTTCTCCCACAAAATCCTCCTATTCGCTCTATGGCTATCAACTAATGACCTTAACTATATAGTAGGACTAATGAGTTCTTCAGTCCTATCCAAGAAGACTTTAGCTTTGAGGCAGGGGTTTAAACCCCTGCCGTACTGAGGGAAATAGGGTGTTTGTTGACACCCGTGGTGGGGCAGTACCCACCCTACGATTCTAGCTATTTACACGCTAACAGGAGACTGTTTGCGGCTGAATGTTGCTAAGATGCGATCGCACATTTGCGACGGAGTTAATCCCAAACTGGCAAATGATTGTTCAGGCGTTGCATGATCTACTAATGTATCGGTTACACCCAACCGCATCAGTGGCACGAGGACATTATTGTCGAGCAAAGATTCGGCTACTGCTGAACCGAATCCGCCCATCAAACAGCCTTCTTCCATTGTGACAACTTTGCCGATTCGCTGTGCTAAAGGCAAGATTAATTCTGTGTCCAAAGGCTTGACAAAACGCGCATTGATGACGGTTGCTTCAATGCCGTGTTCGCTCAGAATCTCGGCGGTTTGCATTGCCGGATAAACCATTGAACCGTAACCCAAGATCAGCAAATCGTCGCCGTTGCGGAGAATTTCGGCTTTGCCGATCGGCAATTCTTCCCAACCTTCCTCCATCAAAGGCACACCGTAACCATTGCCGCGCGGGTAACGCATGGTGATCGGGCCGCTTGTGTGGTTGATTCCCGTGACTACCATCCGCTGCAATTCTGCCTCATCTTTTGGTGCCATAACTACCATATTTGGCAGGCACCGCAAGAAGGCAATGTCGTACATCCCTTGGTGAGTGGGGCCGTCAGCACCGACAATGCCTGCGCGATCCAAACAGAAGAAAACTGGCAAATTTTGGATGCAAACATCGTGAATTATTTGGTCATAGCCTCGCTGCACAAATGTCGAGTAAATTGCCACAACCGGGCGCATTCCTTCGCAGGCTAAACCAGCGGATAAAGTCACGGCGTGCTGTTCGGCAATCCCGACATCAATGTACTGTTTAGGCAGTTTTTCATGAAGTTTATCCAGGCCTGTTCCGGTTGCCATAGCAGCGGTAATGCCGACAATTTTTGGATTATCTTCTGCTAGCTTGACGAGGGCGTGGGCAAAGACTTTCGAGTAAGCTGGAGGCTTTGGTTTAGTGGAGGGAATGCCTTTGCCCGTGGCTAAGTTAAAGGGATTTTGGGCGTGATATCCTACTTGGTCTTTTTCGGCGATCGCATATCCTTTGCCTTTCACCGTCACCACATGAACCAACACCGGCCCTTGGATAGTATGAGCTTGTTTGAAAGTGGCAATTAACTCTTCCAAATTGTGTCCGTCTACCGGGCCCATGTAAGTAAAGCCTAATTCTTCAATTACGGCTCCAACTTTCGAGACGGCCAAGCGTTTCATCCCTTCCTTGAGGCGTTCCATTTCTGGAGTAAAAGTTTCGCCCACAAAGGGAATGTGTTTGAATTGTTCCTCTAAGTTATCTTTGAGAAACTGCACCGGTGCCGACAATCGCATCTTGTTCAAATAGCGGGTAATTGCGCCGACGTTGGGCGAGATTGACATCTCGTTGTCGTTGAGCACAACTAACAAATTGGTTTTCGGCATATGGCCCGCGTGGTTGATGGCTTCGAGTGCCATGCCGCCCGTCAATGCGCCGTCGCCGATGACTGCTACAGTTTTAAAGTTTTCCCCTTTGAGGTCGCGCGCCATCGCCATTCCTAACGCTGCGGAAATGCTTGTGGAAGCGTGGCCTGCGCCGAAGTGGTCAAATTTGCTCTCGCAGCGCTTGAGATAGCCTGCAACGCCGTCTTTTTGGCGTAGGGTGTGGAATTGGTTGTAGCGGCCGGTGATTAATTTGTGAGGATAAGCTTGGTGGCCGACATCCCAGGTAACTTTGTCGCGATCGAGGTCGAGTGTTTGGTAGAGTGCTAAGGTCAGTTCGACTACACCCAATCCTGGGCCGAGGTGGCCGCCGCTAGCGGCTACAGTTTCTAAATGCTTTTCTCGAATTTGTCGGGCAATTTGTTCGAGTTGATGAATCGAGAGGCCGTGTAATTGGTTTGGGTGAGTCAGTTCGCTGAGATGCATATTTTAAAATCTTGCTCCTGTGAATCAGGACGAATCCTTAACAGATATAGGTTGTGCCTGCGAGGTTGGGTACGCGCAAACGTTAGAATAGTTTAACGGTTATTTGAGAAAAACTGTTAGGCGTAAGATTTTTGTTAGTTTTGGCCTGGTAATTATAGTTAATAAATTGTGCGCCGTCAATCGATTTTCGATTTTCGATTTGAGATTTTCGAGGCGACCCCACGGATAAATGCGGGGGCTTGAGGATTTTCGATTTTCGATTTTGGATTGATTGCACGGATAAATCACGTGGCGGGTACCACCTTTGAAATTCGTGGTCAATATAAAAAAGCTTATGTTGTTAGTTCCTAATCGCTAGTTGTTAGCTGCATGGAGATTTTTAAGCATTTTTAACTGCTTTTTGTAGCGATGGCTGACTTTTTAGCCATCTTGTTTCTGCAAGCGGACTATGATACAAAATCATTAACTGTGATGGAGCATCTCATATTTGTAAAAACACTTCTTCTGGCTCCTTCCTTCTGCCTCTTTCCTCAAAACTCCAATTTCTAGCTTGGCTGCTTTCATTGAGATGCTCCCCTGTGAAGTGTGATTTATATACAGCGTATTCCAGGTTTATGAAGTACACCCCAGAAACCAGGTTTCTTTACAGTTCTCGCATCCTTACTCATTCTGTTCAAAAAACCCGGTTTCTCGCGATCTACATCTAAATGGAATATGCTGTAAATCAATGACCTCTACCAGAAATCATTCCATTTACACTGGGAAAGTTTTCCCGAATTGGGATAGTAGAGAGCTGCGACGCTCGAAGCATTGTTTTGTCAGCTCAAAAGTCGATTCGGGCGACGGCGAGAGACTCTCCCTTACTCCGCTGATGGCAAAGGAGTTTCCGCTTCTTCGGGCGGCGGAATTTCCGCAGGAGTCGATTCGGGCGCCGGCGAGGGACTCTCGCTATCGGGCGGCGGAATTTCCGCAGGAGTCGATTCGGGCGACGGCGAGGGACTCTCGCTATCGGGCGAGGGAGTCTCCGAAGGACTTGGGGCGGGAGTTTCCGGCGGTGGGGGAACTTGTGCGGGCTCTGGCTGGGGGCTTTGGAGGCTTTGCACCCACAAACCTAAACCGCCGCCGGCTAATATCAGCCCCAACACCCCCAGTAGGGGCAGCGGCAGCTTGGAGCGCTGTTTTTGAAAGGGTTCCGGGGCGGGGGAAGTTTCGGGGTACAACAACTGTTTGGACGATTCTGAAAGCTGAGATTCTGGAATCCTCCCGGACTTCTGGAGGGACGCAGCGACGAGGGAAGGCGGCAGCGACACCGAGGGTGACACTGGCGCTGAGGCCACCGCCGGATCAAACAGTACCAATCTCTCCGGCGACATCCGACAGTGAGTCGCCACCACGGAGGTGTTGTCATAACCGTTTTTCTCGTTGGCGAGACGAATCCAAGACTGAACTGCTGCTTCCAAAGACATTTTGCCCTCAAGCACCTCTGGGGCATAATTCTCCCAAGATTTCTCTACCCAGTCGTTGTCGCTCAAACCGTCGGAACACAGCAGCAGTACGCCTTCCTCTTCGACAATAAATCGCTGAATCGTCGGGCGCAGGAAATCGGCATCCCGCGTTCCCAAAGCTTGAGTCAGGGCTCCTGCATCCGATCGCACTTGAGTCTCCCAGTATAAACAATGTCCTAGCTGGACTTCCCTTGAGGCTACGTCGTCGTCCACAGTCAGCCGGTGACAGTAATTTTTGCCAATCCAATAAGCGCGGCTGTCTCCAACATTGACTAAATAAAGTTCATGACTGTTATTCGAGGGCAAATCCTCGGAAATTTTCACTTTTTGAGGCAACTGGAGGGCCATCACCAAAGTCGTCCCCATCCGCTGCCGCAACTCTTTTCCCTGCTCATTATTTTGAGCGGAAATCACATTATTCACAACTCTGACTATTTCTTCGAGTTGCTTAATTACCATTGTTGGCGTCATCAACTCTTCTTGTTGAGTGATTTCGGCGAGCAAATTTTGGATTAAAGCTTTCATGGACTGGACGGCTAATTGACTGGCAACTTCTCCTCCTTCGTGGCCTCCAACCCCGTCACAAACCATTGTCAAATAAGGAATTAGTTTCTCGCCCCCTGAAGTTTTGCTAAATTGAAAATCAGCAGCAATCGGATAGCAACTGTCTTCATTTTGGGAGCGCTGCGGCCCGGTATCTGTCATGCCGACTACTTCTAAGTGCAGAGGCAATTTAGCGGCTTGTTCTAATAGTAAATCGTTTAGTTCCAGGGCGATCGCGTCGAAATTCATGCTGCTGCGGCGCATAAACTGACAAATTTCTCCGAGTTTCGACTGCACCTCGGGTTGCGCGGATTCCACCAAACCTGACCACACATCTCCCAAATCCCGCAGAGTCGGTACAAAATTTCCCCGGTGCAGTTCCAGCAGGCGTACCCGCCAACCTTCCACCCGCAAATTTTCCGGTACCAGCAAACTCGAAGCGACTCCCTGTTCCGACAGCGGCGTCCACAGTTGGAGCATTTGCCACAGCCAGTATACTTGGCGCGCGCCGGTTGTCCCAGACCAAGCTTGTAAAATAGAAGGATACAGGCTGCCGAAATTATTAATTGGCACATTTTCCAACAACAGCACCTCTGCCGCTTCCGGTGCTTCCCCCAAGGCACAAAAACCGTATACTTCCGGCGTATGCAGCCGTTGGGGATACAAATGCAGGTAAGGCATAATCGTATCCGGCAGTTGTTCCGGGACGCTGGGAGGCAAAGCTGGACGGCTGTCGAGCCAGATTTGGGGTGCAATGACAAAGTATCGATCGGCTATTACCTTACCCGCCGGCACTTCCTCGGCTGCTTGCCCCACCGCCCACACATAGCGATAAATTAAATCCGTTTCGCACGCTGCACAGTGCTGGCGGCCAAAGGTATTGCGGGGATCTGGACAGCTAAGATTCGGGCAATAAATGGGTTCGGAGAAACTGCTGATCATATCGAAATAGTTTGTGTAAAAACATTCTGAAGATATTTGATTCGCCAGCCCAAATTCATGAGCTTGAGAATAAACTGATTTTAGGCCCTATCAATTTCTTAACTGCCTTTGGGCCCCTAGAAATTGTAGTTTCTGCCAGTCTGCACCGGCTAAAATTGTAATCTAAGTTACTAAACTCTGACTTGGAGTACGATGGAAGCCTCAACCTGGTACCACGGCGCGAAAAATCGCTCTGAGGGGCTGCAAGTCGCAAACCCTTGCATAGTCAGTTGTTGGCAATTCTTAAATCTTAAATTTCCAATCTAAGATCTAAATAGTATCACCTATTCTTTTTATGATCTTGACTCCTACGCTCCTTTGGCTGATAGCTGGGTCTTTGCTCTGTTTGGCAGAGATATTTCTCCCCACTGCTTTTGTCGCTTTTATGATGGGACTGAGCGCCTTCGCCGTAGCTGGATGCTCTCTAGTTCTACCTTACGTTAATTTACAAATATTCCTCTGGATGGTATTTTCGACAGTTTTTGTGCTGCTGTCTCGGCGGTTGATACCAAAAGGCACGGCAAGGGCGATCGCAGATTCTCAGGAAGCAAAAACTTTAACAGAAATTCCCCCCGGAGAAGCCGGCCGAGTCATTTATGAGGGGAATTCTTGGCAAGCTCGCTGCGAAGACACGAAGGCCACTATCCCCCCCAACCAAAACGTAATTGTCGTCGGGCGTAAAGGCACTACTCTGATAGTTTTGCCAGAAAATCTCTTGCATTCTTAAACAAAATGTGGAATTGGGAATTGGAAATTGGTAGTTGGGCATTGGGCATTGGGCATTGGGCATTGGGCATTGGCAATAACCAATAACCAATAACCAATAACCAACAGTTAACAATCAACAATTATTAGGAGTCAGTTGTGGAACAAATTTTTTTACTTGTATTTTTAGCACTCGGCGGCTCAGCCCTCGCAGGTTCCGTCAAGATTATCAATCAGGGAAATGAAGCGCTGGTGGAAACTTTAGGTAAATACAGCGGCAAGAAACTGGAACCCGGTTTAAATTTTGTCACGCCGTTTCTCGATCGCGTCGTGTACGAGCAAACCATTCGGGAAAAAGTCTTAGATATTCCCCCGCAAGCTTGTATTACCCGCGACAACGTTTCCTTCACCGTTGATGCTGTGGTTTACTGGCGCATTGTAGACTTGGAAAAAGCTTGTTACAAAGTAGAAAATCTCCAGTCAGCAATGGTAAATATGGTGCTGACTCAAATTCGCGCCGAAATGGGTCAACTGGATCTAGAACAAACCTTTACTGCTCGTTCTCAAATTAATGAAATATTGCTCAGAGATTTAGATATTGTTACCGATCCTTGGGGAGTGAAAGTAACGCGGGTAGAATTGCGGGATATTATCCCTTCTAAAACTGTACAGGAATCGATGGAATTGCAGATGGCAGCCGATCGACGGAAGCGAGCGGCAATTCTGACATCCGAGGGCGAACGCGAGTCAGCAGTTAACAGCGCCAAAGGTAAAGCAGAAGCGCAAGTTCTGGATGCAGAAGCGCGCCAAAAAGCGACTATTTTGGAAGCGGAAGCTCAACAAAAGGCGATCGTCCTGAAAGCTCAAGCAGAACGCCAAAGTCAGGTTTTGAAAGCTCAAGCTACTTCGGAGGCCTTGCAAATTATCGGCAAAACTCTGCAAAATGACCCCAATGCTCGCGAAGCTTTACAATTTTTGCTAGCTCAAAACTATCTGGATATGGGTCTAAAAATTGGCACCAGCGACAGCAGCAAGGTCATGTTTATGGACCCGCGCAGCATTCCCGCTACGCTCGAAGGAATGCGATCGATCGTTGGGGAAGGTAATAATAATGAGGTGAAAAAGTAGGGGAGCATCTCATATTTGTAAAAACACTTCTTCTGGCTCATTTCTTCTTCGTCTTTCCTCGCAGCAAGAGAGCCTCCTGCCTCAAAACTCAAATTTCTAGCTTGGCTGCTTTCATTGAGATGCTCCCAAAAGTAGGGGAGCATCTCATATTTGTAAAAACACTTCTTCTGGCCAATACGGTTCAGTTAAGCTCGATCCCCCCTAGCCTAGGGCGGGCACGGGGGCACCGCCCCTACAAAGGGGGGGACAAGAAATTACTCTTGCGTCTCCCAACAATCAGGGGGAGTAGGGGGTATGCGAGGGGGATCTCGCCCGGAATAAATAGTTTTAACCCAAGCGTATTGTTCTTCTGGCTCCTTCCTTCTGACTCTTTCCTCCTGCCTCGCAGCAAGAGAGCCTCCTGCCTCAAAACTCCAATTTCTAGCTTGGCTGCTTTCATTGAGATGCTCCCCTTGGTATCTATTTAAACATCGATATTCAGGCAACTTCTCTTCGCCGTCAACCTAATAACTCGACACAGTTAAAACGATCGCCTCCCTATCTCCCAACACCAAACCATACTCCAAACCCTCAACCACCGCTTGATAAGAAGCATCCAAAATATTCCCAGAAACCCCCACAGTCGTCCAGCGGTCTTGACCGTTGCTAAACTCAACCAACACGCGAGTTTTAGCAGAAGTTCCCGCACCGGAGTCGAGAATCCGCACCTTATAATCGGTTAAGTTAAAATCAGTAATTGCCGGATAAAAATTCCGCAAAGCCTTCCGCAAAGCCGCATCAAGTGCCGAAACAGGCCCATTTCCTTCCGCGCATTCCAGAATATCTTGACCGTTAACAGTCACTTTCACGGTTGCTAAAGAATTAACTGTTTCCTCCCTACCTTTATCGCAGTGAACTTGAAAACCTTTGATTTCAAATAAACGCTTGCGCTTTCCCAAAGCCTCCCGCATTAACAATTCAAAAGAAGCCTCAGCCCCCTCAAATTGATATCCCTGACTTTCCAAATCTTTCAATTTTTCCAAAATTTGGCGGCAAGCAGGATTTTTGCGATCGAGATCCATTCCAAAAGTGCGGGCCTTCGCCAAAACATTGCTTAAACCCGCTTGATCGGAAATCACAATTCGCCGCCTATTGCCAATTTTTTCCGGTTCTAAATGTTCGTAAGTTAACGGATTTTTCTCAACAGCCGATACGTGGATTCCGCCTTTGTGAGCAAAAGCAGAAAGACCGACAAAAGGAGCACGGTCATCGGGAGCAAGATTGACAATTTCACTAATCGATCGACTTACTTGAGTTAATCTAACTAATTGCTCGTCTTCAATGCAATTCTGACCCAACTTTAGCTGAAAATTAGGAATCAAGGAACATAAATCGGCATTGCCGCAGCGTTCGCCATAACCGTTAATAGTTCCCTGTACCATCCTCACTCCTTCCCGCACAGCAGCCAAAGCATTAGCAACCGCCACTCCTGAGTCGTTGTGAGTGTGAATTCCCAGTTGAACTTGAGACTTTATCCCCCCCTTAATAAGGGGTTGAATTTGAGAATTTCTCCCCCCCTTAATAAGGGGTTGAATTTGAGAATTTCTCCCCCCCTTAATAAGGGGGGGTTGGGGGGGGTGAATTTCCGCTTCCGAATTATCCCAACTTTCTATTATTTCTGCCACCTCGCGAACAACCTGACTGACTTCGTGAGGCAAAGTACCGCCGTTAGTATCGCAAAGAACCAGCCATTCTGCACCGGCATCGGCAGCTACTTCTAAAGTTTTAATAGCATAATCTCGATTGTGTTTGTAGCCGTCAAACCAGTGTTCGGCATCGTAAATAACGCGCCTTCCCTGACTCCGCAAATATTCAATTGTATCTCGAATCATCGCCAGATTTTCTTCGAGCGAGGTCTTCAAACTTTCAATAACGTGCAAATCCCACGACTTGCCAAACAGCGTCACCCAACGAGTACCGGCGGACAAAATAGCCTGCAACATTTCATCATTAGCTGCCGTAGTTCCCGGCCGCCTAGTCGAAGAAAAAGCTACAACTTCTGCTTGAGTTAGGGGCTGTTCTTTGAGACGCCAAAAAAATTGTACGTCTTTAGGATTCGCCCCCGGCCAGCCGCCTTCAATAAAGGGAATTCCTAAACTGTCTAACTGTCGAGCAATTCGCAGTTTGTCTTCGAGAGATAAGGAGAGTCCCTCGCACTGAGCACCGTCTCGCAGCGTGGTATCGTAGATCCAGAGCCGATTTGTCATGGGAAATTGCGATCGAGAAATTGCTAATATATCACTTACCATATTAGATGAATTTATTTGAATTTAATGCGATAATATATAGGAAAATTAACATAAATCTAACTGGGGTAAATTGCTGTGGTCAAGGTACAAGCGCAAGGAAAAACATTTGAGTGCGATCGCGGAGCGAATCTCCGTGAAGTTTTGCTCAAAAACGGCATTGATGTCTACAACGGCAACGCCAAAGTCATCAACTGCCACGGCCTCGGCACTTGCGGCACCTGCGCCGTCACCGTCGAGGGCGAAGTTTCCGAGCCCCAGTGGCGCGAAAAAGCCCGACTTTCGGTTCCTCCCCATTCTCCCGCCTCCAATCGCCGTTTGTCCTGCCAAACCAAGGTTTTAGGCGATATTAAGGTGACAAAATATGACGGTTTCTGGGGCCAAGGTTCTGAAACTGTCTGGAAACCCCAACCATAGATTTTTTGTTAAGGAAGGTAGATAGGACGATCGCCTTGCCAGATAATCTGTAAGACTTGTGCAAAAATTCTAACTGTAAGGTGCACGCGGGGCACCTTACCATAAAGAAACCCGAGAGGTCAATCGATTTTAGATTTTAGATTTTAGATTTTAGATTGAAGCATTGACCCCACGGATAAATTCGGGGGCTTGTTTATGGGATACACGTTTTTTATTTATTTCTCCACGGATAAATCCGGGGGCTTGTATCCTAGATGCTTTCGGTCAAAAAGCTCAGACAGTCCATATAAAAGTTAATGAATTCATCTAAAGATATTCTGATTATTGGCGGCGGAATAATTGGTCTTTCGCTAGCAGTAGAACTGAAATTGCGAGGGGCATCTGTCGCGGTTCTCACCGCCGATTCTAAACCACCGACGGCCCGGGCTGCCGCTGGAATGCTTGCCCCGCAAGCCGAACGAATTCCCCCTAGTCCGATGTTGGATTTGTGCTTGCAAAGCCGCGCACTGTATCCCGCCTGGGTGGAACAGCTAGAAGATATTACCGGATTGAAAACGGGATATTGGCGATCGGGAATTCTCGCACCAGTTTGTCAAAATGAGCCTCAAGAAAAGCCACTTTTGTCAAACCTTAATTATCAATGGTTGGACAGAGATACTGTTCGCCAGCACCAGTTTGGATTAGGTCAAGAAGTAATGGGCGGTTGGTGGTATCCTGACGACGCTCAAGTTGACAACCGCGCTTTATTTCGGACGCTTCAGGCCGCAACTAAAGAATTGCAGATTGAGATTATTCAAGGCAATGCAGGGGAAATTATTCGGCAGGGAAACCGAGTTGTTGGCATTGAAACAACAGCAGGAAAATTGCAAGCAGACCGTTATGTTTTGGCTGCCGGTGCTTGGTCTGAGCAGTTATTGAATGTTCCTGTTTTTCCAAGAAAGGGACAAATGCTGTCAGTATGTGTACCAGAAGATTGTGGAGTTATCCAGCCCCTGCAAACAGTTCTATTCGGGACGGGCATTTATATTGTGCCGCGTCAAGATGGCAGAATTATTATTGGTGCAACTAGCGAAAATGTGGATTTTACACCGGGCAATACGCCTGCAGGAATGCACACTTTGCTAGCAGGAGCGATTAAGTTATATCCCGAATTACAAAATTATCCGATTCTGGAGTTTTGGTGGGGATTTCGGCCTGCTACGACCGATGAGTTGCCGATTTTGGGTGCTAGTGCTTGGGAGAATTTGACATGGGCTACGGGGCATTACCGCAATGGCATTTTGTTGGCTCCGGTGACGGCTAAATTGTTGGCGGATTTGATTGGGAATCAGAACTCAGATCCGTTATTGGCTGCTTTTCATTATTCGAGGTTTCCTGAATCTTGGAAGGTTGAACATGGTAAATAGTGAGATTTTTTGCTTTTTTTAAGACGAGGAAGAGCCTGGAAACGAGAAACGAAAGTCAACCAAAAGGATATTTTTTGCTATAATCAAATCAGCACAATAGGGTTTTGTAAGTTATGACTTTCAGTGATGTGGTCGAGACGATCAAGAATCTTTCTACTGACGAAAAACAAGAGCTTCAACTGTTGTTGAAGCAATATCTCCGGGAAGAACGTCGCGAAGAGATGTATCAAAACTTTAAGTCAGCGCAGATTGAACAACAAAAAGGTGAACTGAAATTTTTCGCTAACATCAATGAACTCAGAGTAATGATAGAGGAATAATCGTGGAAGTCAGTTTCAGTTCTTCATTCAAGCGTGCTTTCAAAAAGCGAATCAAAGGCGATGCTGATTTGGAGGCTAGGTTTTGGCAAAAGCTGGAGCAGTTTATCAGAGATCCGTTTGAACCAAGCTTAAAAACTCATAAATTGTCCGGTAGGCTCAAGGAGTTTTGGAGCTTTAGCGTAGATTACGACGAAAGGGTACTTTTCTACTTTACAGAAGACGGAAAAGCCGTCTTTGTAGATTTGGGAAGTCATGATGAAGTATATTAATCGACAGAACAGTTGCTACAGTAATCTGTATCTGTAGGGTGCATAGTTTACACCTTACCGCTGTAAGTAGCGCGCCAAACCATTTTTTGGTAAGTCTTGAATTAGTTCGCATCCTGTTTTTTGGGTTGGTTTAATTCCCTGCATTTAGCGGCAGCCAAATCGTAAGCATTTTGGTAATCGCTACCGCCTAACATCAAATCCCCGTAATATTCATAAGGTTGATTGCCATAAATCGGCAGCGGGTCGTCTTCAGGATAATCTTCTTTTGATTCTTCGAGGATTGCTTTGAGTTTCTTGACGCTGAAGCGCTGGACTGGGAAGTAATGAATGTCTTGAGCGATGAAACCGAGATGGGGAAAGGTTGGGTCAACAATTCGCTCGTCGAGTTCAATCCAGCTATACTCGATGGGTTTATATGGCACTCCGGGCACAGCTAAAAAGCCTTGAACATAAATCGCGCCCTCGGTGGCTAATGCTGCTTTACAAGCGTTGTCAAAGCAGTTTTTACGGTTGCTTTTGATGCGAGTCGCCATTTCAATAGAAAGCGTCTCATCTAATAGTTCGGTCATAACCCATTTCTAGTCGCGTGTGCGATTAGATTGTAGCAAATCCGAGCTATCTCCGAGCACAAAAAACGCAGGCAATTGCGATCGTCCTTCAAATTATATTCTCAAGGAGTTGATCCAAAATCCTCTGCGCTTCTGGATGTTGTGCCAGCTTTGGTTTCCGGGGCGGGCGGTTTGTCGATCGCCCCTATAGCCCGCCAATAAAAAGTTTTCGCCAGTATCCCAACTTTTGAGCGTGCGATCGAGTTGAGGGTAGATCCCGGTACGGTAAAGTGTGGCACAGACGATGCAAGCAAAAATAGCGGCATACTACATCACCAAAGGTCGATCGTGCAACCAATCAATCATATTAATGCCTTCCGGTGCAGCAATTTGTTCGGCTGCTAACAGGCTTCACAGTTTTTTTTGTAAACAAACCAGAGTTGTGATAACCTCATAAATGTGCAAAAATCGGTTCCCACAAAAAAACCTTTGGAAGAAACGGGGAAAGTCCGGGGTAAATCCGCCACTGTCCCGCAACTGTGATGCTAAGCTAAGCACTTATCCACACACCATAGATATACTGAATGAAAAGCGCGATCAAAAAGTCGGATTTTGTGCTGGCTCCTTATATGAATAGCAACAATGTGAAAGCTACTTGCCAAATACTCAATACAGTTATTCCTTATATATTCTTATGGTTTTTAGCATTTAAAGCTGCTGCTATTTCTGTATTCTTGCTGCCGCCGATAATGGTGTTAATGACACTTTTTTCAGGACGTTGTTTCTCTTTGATGCACGATTGCGGACACTATTCTCTTTTTAGTTCCAAAAAAGTCAATCGCCTTATGGGTTTTCTGCTAGGTATCATCAATGCGATTCCTCAGTACCCCTGGTCGAGGGGGCACGCTTATCACCACAAACATAATGGTAATTGGGATATGTACCGAGGCCCTTCGGCGTTGATATCCACCGAAAAATTTGCGGCGCTAAGTCCATTTAGTCAAAAGATGTATCAGTTACTCAGACACCCATTGATGCTGTTTCCCGGTGGTTTTTTCTATCTAATTATTAAGCCAAGACTCGCGCTGATATTGGGAATTACGGGTTTTATCCGACATATTTTTGCTTGTCTCAAGCAAGATTTTGGCATGGGTTTATCTGCAATTATTGCTTCTTATAAATCCAAACATTGGTATACGACGGCTGAGTTTTGGGATTTACTGTTCAACAATATTTGTGTTCTTGGTAGCTGGATTTATCTGAGCAACTTACTGGGGTTTGGCTTTTTCTGGAGTGTTTACTCAATTGTCATGACCTGTTCTGCAGCGATATTTATCTGTATTTTCTTTGTTCAGCATAATTTTGACGGTTCCTACGCTCATAAAGCAGAAAATTGGGACTATCTTCTGGGCGCAATTGAAGGCAGTAGTTACCTAAAATTACCGACTATTCTCAATTGGTTTTCTGCTGATATTGCTTACCACAATATTCATCATCTTTCTGAGCGAATACCTAACTATAATCTTCAGGCTTGTCACAATACTAATATTCACCTGCTGGCTAATTCAAAATCACTGAGAATTCGCGATATTCCTGACTGCTTCCAATTCATTCTTTGGGATGCTGCTTCAGATAGTCTGCAATCGATTAAATTATTTCATCAACAAGAAGAAATTCCCTTGAGTAATATAGCTAATTAAAATCGGTGGGCAATAAATTTGGTTGCTTTTTTATCACCAAAATCCTATGATTAGGGATGCAGCTAGTGGCATAAATTTTAACAGTAACTTTCCTAGTTAAGTAGGTGGTTACAAATAAACATTAGATGGGTCTGGCGGGTTTAACCGGGAGCTATGCTAGCAGCCTGTTATTCTGACAAAACCCGCCCTCCTCGTGACCAGTTTATTTGCACCAACAGGACTTACGCAATGACGCTATATATAGCGCATTAAGGATCTGGCGATCGCCAACAGTCTGACTCAGGCGATCGCTAGATAAAAAGAGAATCAATGTGTGTTTGAATTGAGGAGTCAACTAAATAAATTTCAGCTTAAGAGAGGCATGTTTAAGCTCTTGGCTGAGGTAATCTGCTAACAAACTAGCTTTTAACTGATACCAATTTTCAAAAATCATGCAACAGTAGCTAGGGCTGACAAAATGTAATCCCATCCAGTTATAGATGCTATTGTCTCTGTATAAAATTCTTTAAGATAAGCGCAAACTTTTTCTTTAATACCATATCAATCATCATAAATGTCCCAACTCAGTTCTTGTTTAATGTGCTGCTATACTCTTTCGATTGGATTCAATTCAGGGCCTCCGGGTGGTTGGAATATCAAGATAACATGAGCGGGTATTTTTAGCTTACTACCATGATGAAATCTCCCATTATCTAATTGGATAAGATTTAAATTATCCGGATATGGTTCTGCTAATTTAGCTAAAAATATTTGAAAGCAGAGACCCAGAAAAATGTGAGAACTCTAACCAAAAACTTTCTCCAGTTTTCGGGGCAACTGGCCCATATAAATAGAAGGCTTTAAAATTCCATTGAACTTTACCTTTTGGCTTAACTCCCAAAGCTGTAATTGTTTTTCTCTCAATCGTTTTTAAGCCAATTCTAGTTTCATCTTGAGACCAATCCTTGACCCCATTTTTTGCTGGATTAGGAGTCTTAGACTCCAACCATAAAGGCATTTTCAGCAATTTATTGAGTGTATTTTTGAAAGCGATAGCTGCTTGCTCATTTTTTTTATACTCTTTGCGTCTTGGTACTTTTAGTTTAGCTTTCATTCGATAGTGTAAGTGTTTGTATAATGTGTGATAATTGAGTGATATTTTATAGTTGTTTTCCACCCATTTCGCAATTTGCTTATAACTCTTGAATTCACAGGACTCATCACTTAACTTTTTTGACAATCCAGCTATTACGCCCTGCAAGAATTACTCGCGGTCTACCCGTTGATTGCCGTATTCCTAACAATCCTGATAGACCGCCAATACTATATTTTTTCAACCATCTATAGCGGTTCTCAAGCGTGGTGAGGTATGCCCTATGCCCACGGAGGCCACGGAGGCCTATGCCCATGAGTACCTCATCTTTCTGAGAAAGGCTATATGTACAGTAACTCTATGTACCCCTAAACGTTCAGCTACATCTGTCAGACTTAGACTATAGCCAGCTTTTAAGCAATAAAGTGCGTGGATTTTTTGTCGATTAATTACAGTTCGTTGTTGTGACAAAATTATTTTCAACTCCTTGACTGTTGCATCACTTCTTTCTTGATATAGCAATCCTAAATCATTTGTAAAAATATGTAGGGGTAGTGCTACCCCTACTCCCCGTGCCTACCCCAGTCAAGGCGGGGCAACCGGGCGTGGGGAGAGCCCCTACAAGAATTACACGAATCATTTAGGATTGCTATAGTTGACCTTCATAAAAAATCCCTTAATTTTCTGACCTTGTAGCACTTATTTGGCAAAAGGGAATTAATTCACTTGTGTCATGTGAATAGGGTATTGAGCCGAGATATGTGTAAAAAAGTGCAACATTAATCGCAATGCCTTATCAGGTAAAGGTTTGAAGTGCTACTTTGCGGTTGATGACAGCTTCGCTATTTTTAGGCCTTCTTGGCTCGCATTTTCAATCACCCAATCTGTACGGTAAGGAATAGCTGCCTCCATGACTTGATGAATGAGCGGAGAATGAAACAGCCCAGTCTCCCCGCCGAGGCTACTTCTGCTTAAGTATCACTAAGGTAATATCATCAAACACTTTTTGTTCGCCGATGTAATGGCGCAAGTCATCAATCGCAGCTTGGCGGATTTCTTCAGCAGTGCGATCGCGATTTCGGCCGATGGATTCTATCAGTGGTTCCATACCGTATAACAAGCCTTGTTCATTTCTCGCTTCTGTAATTCCGTCCGTGTAAAGCACCACCACATCTCCCGGATTTAAGTGGACTTCAGTTGATAGAATGAAATCGGCAATCTCTGAGTCTAAAGCGATCGGGAAACCTAAATCTATCGTATCGATTCGTTCCACTTCGCCGCTACACCGCACCACAATCACCTCTTCGTGCTGTCCGCTCAAGCGCAGAGTCCCCTCCTCATAGTCTAGCAAACAAAGGCTGAGATTTTTCTCGCAATTCATGCGGTTTACATTGTCATAAAGAGTGCGATTGATGGCATTTAAAAATCGCACGGGGTCAGTTTCATTGTTCACCATTAGCGTTCGCACGGCAGTTTGCGCCATAATCATTAAAACGCCGCTTTCTAATCCGTGTCCCGTTACGTCGCCGATGCCAATTTTGATGCGATCGCCGTATTGTAGTACATCGTAGTAATCGCCACCTACTTCGTCGGCGGGTTCCATAAAACCAGCAATATCAAGTCCGGGAATATTACTGAGTTCGCTCTCTTTCGGCAAAATCATTTGTTGCAGTCGGCGCGTTACGTCTAGCTCAGCACTCATTCGGATATTGTCAGCTTTCAGACGCTCGTTAAGCACCGTAATTTCTTGGTTGGCTGATGCTAATTGGGCAGTGCGTTCATCGACTTTTTGTTCTAAAGTGCGATACAGAATGGCATTTTCAAGGGAGATAGCTGCTTGAGAAGAAATGATTTTCACAACTTCCAGGCGTTCTGGTGTAAAAGCACCGATCGCGATGTTATTTTCTAAGTAAAGAATGGCGGTGAGTTTGCCTTGATTAACGATGGCGCTACACAAGATTGATTTGGGTTGGTGGGCTATAATGTAAGGATCTGTGGTAAAAATCCCTTCGCGCGTGGCTTCGCTTAAAACCACATTTTCTTGAGTGCGAGCGACGTAATTGATTATCGCCAAGGGGAGATTTTCGCTGCTAGAAACTGGAAGAGATTGCAGCACTTGGGCTTCGCGCTCAATTTCTCCTTGTGCTTGAATTTTTAAAATTCCGTTGTCGGAGAGAATGAGGAAGCCTTTTTGTGCCCCGGCATTTTCGAGGACGAGGTTCGTCAATTTGGCGAGCAATTTATCTAAGACAATTTCCCCGGCAATAGCTTGAGCAGCTTTCACGACTGTGGCTAAATCTAGCCCTTCGCCGGAACTGCTGCCTGTAGTGGAAATGGTTGTTTGGGTGACTTTCGTAGAGCTAGTTGTTGAGGTGAGAAACTGAGGATATCGCGCTTCTAAGTCTTTGACTTTGGCAAGGGCACCCCAAGTCTGGTAAGCGTAGCGAGCATCTTGGAGATAGTGAGCAGCAACGTGGCTTTGGTTGCGCCAGAGGTAAAATCGTCCCGCGAGTTCGTAGGCGAGAGCTTCTTCGTTGAGATATTCATTTTCGCGGGCGCAGGAGATAGCAGAGTCATAATATTCTCTGGCATCTTTATAGTTGCCCAGAACTCTGGCGCGTTCCCCTTCGACGAGGTAATATTTGTGCAGGTAATTCATAGGAGCGTAACTCGCCCACATTTTCATTTTTTCCTGGTTGGCAGCAACCTTTTCCAGAAAAGCCTCTTTTTCGGACTCTGGATTATCAGCAAATACTGCCAGCAGTGCTAGAGAATGATAGAAATGGAAAATAGCGACAGATGACGTAGCTAACATAGCATCTAAATAATTTTCTGCAATGGCCGCATTTTCTAGGGCTTCGCCGTAGTTTCCAAATAAATAACAGAGGATAAGTTTGTGTAAATGCAAGTCACCAATTCCGTATCTGTCTTGGTTTTCCTGCATCCTTGGCAACATCTTTACTTCGTCATAACTTTCGCCAATTAATCGACAGGTGTTTTCTGATTTTCCACTCAAATTTAAGACGACTTGCCAATATCTGTTGAGATAAGTCAGAATTAGATTCTGATTGATATTGGATATTGCCTGACTGTATTTGCCCATTTCCCGTTCGACTTCGACCAGTTCCTTGCCCATCCAGTATAAATGACAAGAATAGCCGTAAGCATTAAAGGCAGCAAATAGCAAGTCTCCAGTTTCTAAGCCACTTTGGTATCCTTCTAAAAAAGGTTTAAGTATTTCTCTGAAGTGTTCTTTCCAAATTACCGAAAAATAATAAACTAAGAATATCACCGCCGATTTGATTTTTTTGCTATTGAATTTCTCTACCAACTTCAATGCAAGTTTCGCAAATTGATAGCCAGACTCTATATCGAAGACGACACCACACAGAACTATTCCGTAAGATCCATAACCTTGAGCGGATAGAGGCGTATTGCCATATTTGACCGATAAATTGACCATTTGCAGGGCACACAGTGTGAAGAGTCCGGAGTTCCCGTCATAGGCTGGATGTATGACATCAAACAGGATATCCATTGCTGCCCGCTTTTCAGGAGCGGTCATCTCTGGCAGGTCAATGAGATCCTCAATTTGCTTGCCTAGCCAAGCCGCTTTTGTTTCTTCTATAGCTTGTCCGATGTCTGCTAAACTTGGGTTTTCCGGTAGCGCGATCCCCAACTGAGCTAAAATTTCGAGTCCGCTACGCATTGCTTCTGGTAGTTGATGCTGGTTTGCATAACCCAGTACGGTTACTCTGTAGATTCTTACTTTGTCGAGTACAGTTTTGGCGCGATTTTTCACTACAGAAGCTAATCGCTCCATCTGCTGGAAGTTGTCGCTGAGATAAGCTGCTTCTGCGGCTTCTACGTGCAGCGCTAGAATCAATTCATACTGGCATTCCCAGCTATTTTCTTCTAATAAGCTCAAGCCAACTTGCAAGTAATTGAAGGCGGGTTGATAGGCTGCTGATGCCTTGGCTTTTTTGCCGGCTGTCAGGTTAAGCTGAGCTAGCTCGTCTTGCTCGGCTTGACAGGAAATGCGATCGCCCCCTTGATTTAGTTGGTTGACGATATCAAATATTTTTTGCTCTCGCTTCTGGGGCGGTGTATTCCGTAGCAGCAGTTGCCCCACTTGCCAATGCACAACTTTTTTGTCTGCTTCGGGAATGAGGGAATAGGTGGCTTGCTGAATGCGATCGTGGGCAAATTTATACTCAACTTCTATCTCTTCTGCTAACCCCTGCACGTCAAGTTCTATCAACTTGTAGGCATCGCTGATGGGTAATATCAGACCTTCTGCGATCGCTTCCCACAAATCAATCGCTATTTCTCGCGGCGATTTTTCAGAGACAATTGCCAACGTTTGGAGATCGAACTGGTTGCCAATACAGGCAGCTAGCTTCAAAGCTTGCTGCGTTGAAAGCGGTAACTTCTGCACCTTGCCCGCCATCAACTCTACGACATTATCGGTGATGTTCTGCGCTTGAATCTGCTGCAAGTCCCACTGCCAGCCCCCAAGCTGAAAATCAAACTTCAGCAGTCCTTCGCTGTACAGAGATTTCAAAAACTCATTAATGAAGAAGGGATTGCCATTGGTTTTGGTCTGCACCAATTCTGCCAAAGGCATAGCCGTTGCTAAGTCATAGTTGAAAGAGTCGGCAATCAACTGACTGACATCAGATAACTCCAATGGTTTTAAGGTTATTTGACTAACAATTCCCTCAGCTTGACGAATCTCATCCAGTGTCAGCATTAGGGGATGAGCATCGCTCACTTCGTTATCTCGATACGCGCCAATAACAAACAAATATTGACTTTCTGAGCCTGTCATCAGCCACTGAATTAATTTTAAAGAAGCGCCATCACTCCATTGCAAATCGTCCAGAAACATCACCATTGGATGTTCTGGTCGAGCCAACACCCGAATGAAGTTTTGAAACACTAAATTAAAGCGATTTTGGGCTTCTGCTGGAGCCAGTTCGGGGACTGCTGGTTGAGTGCCAATAATCAATTCCAATTCGGGAATAACCGCAACGATTAACTGACCGTTCTCACCAATAGCTGCTAACATTTTTTCGCGCCACGCTACTATCTGAGATTCGCTTTCGGTCAGCAATTGCGCCACTAAAGAGCGAAAGGCTTGTACCAGCGAGGCATAGGGAATATCTTTCTGATATTGGTCGAATTTTCCAGAGATAAAATACCCGCTTTGCCGCGTAATTGGCTTGTAAACTTCCTGTACCAAAGCCGACTTGCCCATACCAGAATATCCCGCTACCAGCATCATTTCAATTGGGGATTTGCGATTGGGGATTTGCGATTGGGGATTTTCATTTTTTTGTATGCCTGCGACTCGATCGAAGGCGGCGAGTAGCATTTCCACTTCTCGCTCTCGTCCGTACAACCTTTGCGAAATTTGGAATTTGCTGGAAAAATCCTGCTGACCTAGAGGGAAAGGCTCGATGCGCTGCGATCGCTCCCATTGCCTATAACATTCCTCTAAATCTGCCTTAACGCCATAGGCCGATTGATAGCGGTCTTCGGCATTTTTAGCCATTAGCTTGATGACAATTTCTGACAGAGGCTGGGGAATATCTGCGTTGAGTTGGTGAGGTGGGGTAGGGTGTTTAGCAATGTGCGAATGCACCAACTCCATCGCATCGTCAATCTGGAAAGGCAATTGCCCTGTTAGCAACTCGTAGAAAGTTGCTCCGAGCGAATAAAAATCTGTACGATAATCGAGCGCTCGGTTCATTCGCCCTGTTTGTTCAGGCGAGATATAGGCGAGCGTTCCTTCTAAAACATTCGGGTTTCGCAGCGTGGGATTTTCTCGCGAGAGAACTGTAGAAATACCAAAATCAATAATTTTTAATTGTCCAGTTTTGGGATTAAAGACAATGTTAGAAGGGTTAATATCTTTGTGTATAACTTGCTGCTGATGCACTTGAGCAAGGATGTCTGCAATCTGAAGGGCAAGAGACAAAAACTCGCTCAGCGTGAAGGGCTGACTCTTTCTTAACTGCTGGAGGGATTCGCCGCCAAAATCTTCCAGTACGATTACCCAGCGATTTTGGTAGCTTTCCAGGTTTAAGGGATTTACGACTCCCGCCAAATTCAATTTTTGGAGGATTTCATATTCCCGCTTGAACCAGGCTATTTTTTCCGGCGGCGCATAGGCTTGTTTGAGCACTTTGAGGATAACGGGCTGGTTATCTGTTGGGCTGCATCCGCGATAGATTAGTGAGTTGGCACTTTCGTAAATTTCTTGGGTAATTTGGTAGCCGGAAATTGTGAGCGTCATTGATTTGTTCCTTACTTCATTATCCCTATAGAGACATCTGTTTCATTCTCAGGAAAATGAGGATTTTGTATGGTTGTACCCCCGTGCCGACTCCGCTTGACTAACGGAGGAAATAGGCGTTTTCGGCATTGGGGCAACTACGGGGGGTTTGGCCCTACAAATTTTCACCCTCAAGTCCGTAAAAGCGAAAGGGGTTGTCCCAGAGGATTTTTTTTACGGTTTTTTCGGATATGCGATCGCTCAACGCTACAACTTCCCCGATAACGTCTGGGTGGTGATCGATGTGAGGGAAATCAGAACCGAAGATCAGATTATCCGTGCCGATGTAGTCAATTGTCTCAGCTAAATAAGGCTCAGAAGGTTCAAAGGAGATGAAGCACTGACGGCGAAAATATTCTGAGGGCTTCATTTTAACATGATCTTTGACTTCCCAGCCTAAGTCGCAATACTCGCGATCGAGCCGCCACAACCAGTAGGGCAGCCACCCGCAACCAGACTCCAGAAAGCCCACCCTGAGTTTGGGGTGACGTTCCAACACTCCTCCTTCGATGAGGGTCAACAGCGCCATCATCTGTTCCATTGGATGCGAACAGGCGTGCATGGCAAATCGGGTGTTAAACCGATCCGATCCGGTGGTTGGGAGTTGGGAATGAGTGCCTTCGTGGAGGCTGACGGCAATCCCCAACTGCTCGCATTCGCTCCAAAATGGCTCGTAAGCGGGGTCAGAAAGCAGCCGTCCCTTGACTGGGTTGGGGCGCAAAAACACGGCTTTCCATCCAAATTCTGCAATGCGGCGCAGTTCTGGCACCATTTCTTCGGGAGCGTGGAGATTAATCGCACCGACTCCTCTAAGAATCTGGGGGTCATAGCTGCAAAAGTCTCGCAGCCAATTGTTGTAGGCGCGGGTAAATGCACCTGCCAGTTGTGCATCCATTGTATCGACGGCAAGCAGCCACAGTCCCATTGTGGGATACAAAAATGCGATATCAGCTCCCATTTTCGCGATCGCCTTTACCTGAGAATAGGGATCGTAGCGATCGATTCCGTAGCTGGTGAAATCCCGGATTGCCACTTTCAGCCCTTCCTCTTGGTGTTGGCGGGTTATCTTCTGATAAATCGGTTGACCATCAACTTTTAGATCGAGCGATGGTGCCCGGTTTTTAAAGGCTGGTTCGAGGTAATTTTTCCACAGATCGATCGGCTCTAAAACGTGGCAATCTGCATCGATAATTTGATAGGGCTTCAACATAGATTATTGAGATTTTTGAAATGTGAAAACATTTATAGGGGCAATCCCCCCGTGTATTGGTGTCAACTTAAGCTGAAAGCCCGCCAGGGGTTTTAACCCCTGGCTAATAGCTTAAGTCCTCTGAAGAGGACTAATAAATTTGAGAGTTTTCTTCAGTCCTCTTTAGAGGACTTTAGCTATGAGACAGGGGTTTTAACCCCTGTCGGACTGCGGGTTTAACCTTAATGTTGACACCTATGGGGCAAGGGGCGTCGCCCCTACAATTTTACACAAATGATTTAAAATTGCATTAACCATAAGCCTAAACCTCTCAGAAAAAAGCTGGGAGGGGATTCAAATTTTCCTCAGTCAAAGCTTTAGCTAGCCAACCCATTTTAACGGGTACATCGTACAGCCGACCTGCACCCAATCTAGGCCAAAAATGCCGCAGTCCGGGTACAATTACTTTAACAACAGATAAGCCTAAATCAGGGCGGCTTTGGTCTAAAACAATTGTTTCTAATCCGTTCGCTCTGGCAATTTCTACGCAGTTCATTACGTCTGTATAAAGATCGTCGCTCCACTGTTTGAGATAGTCTGCGGGTGTTTTTGAGGGGGCTGTTTTGTCTGGCAACAAATAGGGGTGTTGAGCGACTGTTGCACTCTTCCACCATTCGATCGCTTCTCGGTCGCGATCGCGATCGGCACTCTTTGGATCGAGTATACCAAAAAACGCAGCAGGCAGCGATTGATTCAGTTCGGTTAAGGCCCGTAGCAGGGCTATTTGCGGGTCAAAATGTGCCCCGAAACCCATAATAATATTCTCTTCCTCGCGGTCATTGCGGCGCGAAATAGCGGCAAATACGGGAATGTTTAAATCGCTGGTAAGGTCGAGTACCCAGAGGTCGCGCTGAAGCGTTTTGTAATGCGCCTCTATTTCCTGAAAATACGGCTCGTCAAAGCTGGAAAGCTCCGCTGCAGGTTTTTTCAATCGGTTATACCACCACAGGGCAATACTGTCTCGTTCTACTAATTCCATGAAGCCTTGCAGGATTGCTTCTTCTAAGTAGTTTCCGGCGGCGCATCCATTGGAGTTGGCAACCGCAAAGGGGGCATGATATTTTTGGGAATAACCGCTGTAACAGTAGGCAGTGGGGATGTATCGAGGCGCGTTGTGAGTTAACGACCAAGCTGGACTCCACTCGATTTCCACCTCTTCGTTGAATGGTTCTGGAATCCAGTTAAATCTGATGCGATCGCTATTCAATTCCTCGCGATTTGAAAACTGCTTTTCGCTAAAAAGCATACAAGTATTTGGGTGAATTGCGACACTCCCCAAGTCTTTTAACTTCCCTCTAATTCTGGCTTCATCTCCTTGAAATGCGATGGAGTAGCGCTCGATTGCTTCGCTCAAGGCGCTGACTTTTGCCTGAGTGTCGCTTTTTCCCTTACCGTAAGATTCGCTACGCAGGCTTTCTTGCAATTCATTTAAGTCTGCGATCGCGCCGACTAAACTGTAACCGGCACGGTAGGAAGTTGTCAGTCCGTTTTCTTCCTCCCAGGTAGAAATTCGCTGAAGAATGCTGATAATGCCAGTAATTGGGCTGACGTGATGCTCTAAGTTTTTCAAGGTTTGTTGTGGCGAGATGCAGCGGTGTCCGCCATCGCGAGTAAAAGATTTCTTACGACTAGAAAGAGCGATGGGTGCTGATTGTTTGGCTGCGAAATCTTGGGGGTTTCCGCAGCACGGACAATGGGGACGCTGCACGAGAAAGTGATGGCGTTTTTCTAGAGAAAGCGCGTTTAAGGTGATGATATTGCTTTCGAGAGATTCGCTGCGATCGCAGGCGATCCATTTAGCAAGTTCGGTGGCGGCGATGCCGTAGGCTGTAGCTAGGGTTGATGGCAATACAGACAAAGAAGTGGGGAAGGATGCGGTGTTTTTTTGGTTTTGCAGGTAATTTTCTACTTTGCGGTGCGATCGCAGTCGGTGCGCTAGGCATTCCCAGCAGCCAGTTTTGCCGGGGATAAAAATCGGGCCGATCCAAATTTCTGTTCCTAATGGTTTGACGAGCATCCAGGGGCGATCGTTCTGCAAGGCTTTTTGATTAATTTCTTCTAAATCTTCTTGCAGGTAATCGTCGGTTAGCACCACCGAGCGATCGCTATTTTCGCCGAGTTTAACTCCCACAGATGCGATCATTTCTTTGAATGGTTCGGTGTCGATTTCACCCAAGGAAATTACAGAAACAATCGCTTCCTTGAGGCGTTTTTCAGCTATTTCTGGATCGACTTTTAGCATTTCCCAAAAAGCAGCTTTTTCGGCGGACACGGAGGGAGCGGCATCTGTAATATAGCCTTGACTTTGCAGGCGATCGAGCAGATAGAATATTTCGACAAAAGAGAGTCTATCTTGCAGAGTCTCTATAATTTCTTCTAAGGTGTGTTTACCGTCTAGAAGCGGTGCAAGCTGAATGTAGGCATCTCCCCGTAACAAAAAATGGTCTTTTTCGGCAAGTAAAAATACGCCTTCAGAAGGGACTATTTCGCAGCGAAAACAGGGCTTAAACCTCGGCAGACGCATCATTGTTTAAATAACTATTGTTTAAATAACTCATGTCAGAGATTAGTGCAAATTTTTTATATTTTATTTCCGCCAAAAAACTATCTCTTCTTTCGTGCTTTAGGCTCTAGGGGCGCATAGCCATGCGCCCCTATGGAGAAGGCATATCTGGTAGGAGTAAGTCAGGGCTAATTTTACGCGCGATCGCTAATTCAAAAAATATGTCTTGAGAATTAGCGTTTTAAAATACCAAATCCGATCTTCAACATACTCTGAGAATTCCGTACAATCCGTCTTGCTTGGCATAGCCATATAGCTGTTCCTCGCTTAAATCCCCCGTTGTTAAACTTTCTGGCAGGGGAGGAAGGGCTAAAAAACCCTCTTCCGAGTCAGGGGCATCTACATATTTGAGGATAGTCTGGCAAGCTTCTGCTAGCTTTTCAGGTGAGCGAGAGTTGGCGATTTCACTAATTGTTTGTCTCGGATCTTTGTTCAGTTTTCGCAGAAAGTCTTTATTGTCGTGTTTCCAAGCATGAGCAAAAACCCGTGCCCAGGCATCTCGCAACTCTGGCGGACAAGGAGTGTTTATCATTATTTTTCTCTTTTCATGCGTAGGTCGTGCAAAATTTTTAGGCCTTTCAAGTATGTCTCATAATTCCGTACAACTCGCTTTGATTGGCATAAGCATAGAGTTGTTCTTCGCTCAATCCTTCTAATCCCTCTGGTAGAGTCGGCAGCGATATGAAACCATACTCGCAGTAGTCGTCATTTACATATTCGAGAATCGTCGCACATGACCCTAATATACTTTCAGGTTTACCAGAGTTTACAACATCACCAATTGTTTGCCTTGGATCTTTCCTCAGTTGGTGCAGAAATTCCTTATTATCCTTATGCCAAGCATGACCAAAAAGACGGTTCCATGCTTCAGCTAAGTCTGGAGGATACAGGGGTTTGTCCATAATTTACCTCTCAGCTAATGGTCAAATAGAGCACTTGTCGATAAAACCTATCGGCTGATGACAGCCTAGTACGGAAATATCTTTAAGTCAAGATACAATTTACATAAATTTACGCCAACTGCACGTTATGAATCCGGAAATAAATTTCCGGGCTGGCTATAGAGCGGAGCGAGAATGCTACAAGATATCCGATTTAAGTGAATCTCATAAGCCCAAATAATCCACCTTGATTGGCATATCCATAGAGTTGGTCATCGCTTAAAGTATCTAGCTCCTCCGGTAGATTGGGAAGCGGGAGAAAACCCTCTTCTGAGTCTGGCGAATTTATATGCTCGATGATAGTCGCACAAGCTCCGCTCAGTTTTTGAGGATTTCCAGAGTTTACTACATTATTGATTGTTTGTTTTGGATATTTTCTCAATTGCCGCAAAAACTCTCCATTTTTCCAAGCATAGGCTATGACCTTGGCCCACGCAGCCTGTAGGTCTGACGGGTACAGACTCTTAGTCATAATTTACCTCTCTTTAGGTGTTGGTGTTGCGAAATAGTTAGACAGACTATTTTGCGCTAAAAGCTTGTCGTCCTAAATTTATTAAGGAAAAATATTTGTGTCAAGAGGTTTTATTAAAAGTTTATACAAGTATTTTTTCTTTACAAATATTTTCCATAGACCGCAACGCGGGCTTCAATTCATAGAATTGTAAATACAAATAAAAGGTTTTAAAGATAAACGGGAAAATTGTTGTATTTTTTACAAAAGTTTATAGCTTGACAGGACACTTACAACCTGGTAATTTTGATAAATCAAAGCCAAGCTCCGCTAAGCAACAAAGCTGTTAACTATCTTACAGTTTGCAAAACTGAGAAACGGCTAAAGCCAAAACCTCAAAAATAGAGTGCTGCAAAAAAGCTGTGACCATAGACTTAAACCAAACCAATATCGATCCTAACAATCCACAGTATCAAAATATGTTAGAGGATTTGCAGGGAAATATCCTCAAAAGTCACGAACGAGACTATTCGACCCATATTTTGATTAAATTCAAGTCAGACCCGGACGCAGTTAAAAAATGGATCGGCTACTTTACCGAAAAGTTTGTTATGTCCGCTAAGAAACAGTTGGACGATAGTGCTAAGTTGAGAAGCAACTGTCAAGAAGTCGAAGGTTTGTTTGTTGCCAACTTTTTTCTATCTTATAACGGTTATAAAGTGCTCGGCTTCGAGTTAGATGCCGGGGGAAGCGGCGAATTTCCCAGTCCGGCTTTTAAGGTGGGACTTCGGCAATTTAGGACAATTTTGTTCGACCCTCCAGTTGAAGAATGGGAAAAAAGTTTCCAAAATGAAATTCATGCTTTCATTCTCCTGGCTGATAACGATCGCGACAACCTGGAAAAACAGGCAAAACAAGTCATAGAAGAAGTTGGGCGCGTCGCAGAGATTGTTCATACAGAAGTAGGCATTGTCCTCAAAAATAAAAAAGGGCAGACTATTGAACATTTTGGGTTCAGAGATGGTGTCAGCCAGCCTCTATTTTTAAAAGAAGATATTGAGCTAGCCAAAGAACAAGGTACTGATTTGTGGGATGCTTCTGCACCTTTAGAATTAGTGCTTGTAAAAGATCCTTTCGGTGAGGGAGAGCATAGCTTTGGCAGCTATTGCGTCTACCGAAAGCTCGAACAAGATGTGCGAGGATTCAGAGAAGCAGAGAGAGAACTGGCTAAAAAGCTGCGATTGTCAGATCGAGATGTAGAAAGGGCCGGCGCTTTAGTTGTAGGGCGGTTCAGAGACGGAACCCCAGTGACGCTTTCTCCATCGGAACAAAATTCCGATACGGTTCCTAATAATTTCAATTATGATAGCGATCGCGACGGAATGAAATGTCCCTTTCACGCACACATCCGCAAAGCAAATCCGCGCGGCGACAAAAACGACAAATACCAAACCTTAGAAGAACACCGCCAGCGTCGAATTGTTCGTCGAGCAGTTAGCTATGGCGAGATGCCGAATGCACGGGATAACTCCCTGTCAAAACTCTCGCGATTTGAAAATCAACTGGAACATTTAAAAGAGTTGAAGGTTCAGCCAGCGTCAGGCGAAAAAGTAGGATTGCTGTTTCTATGTTTTCAGCGCGACATTTTCAACCAGTTTATGTTTATGCAAAAAAACTGGGCGAATAATCAGCATTTTGTCAACTATACAACAGGCTTGGACGGCATTGCAGGTCAAGGAAAAAAACAAATTGAAGGGCAAGCGTGGCCGAAAGAGTGGGGGAAGGACGAGAAAGTACCGTTCGATTTTTATAATTTTGTCACGATGAAAGGAGGCGAATTCTTTTTTGCTCCTAGCATTAGTTTTCTGAAAAATATTTCAGCGCTCGCCGTGAAATAAAACACGCGATTATATAGCCTTTCGAGCTCTCATATGAGGTACTCATGGGCATAGGGCATAGGCCTCCGTGGGCATAGGGCATACCTCA
>NZ_JAUBOX010000184.1:0-2396 GCF_036700445.1 Microcoleus sp. T3_B1 | reverse complement strand
CTGGTTGTGCGAATCGAAGCCGCACGAGAGAGTGGGAAACTCAAAGACTCCCCTGGCAAGCGCTCAAATGCCAGTGTCCATTTCCTGGGGGCATAAGGAGCAATTCTTGTGTCTCATAGCTCAGGAAAGAAGCCGAACCTAAGTAGGAAGTCACGTCCAAAAAGGAGGCAAGGGCAAAACTAATTAGGTGTAGCAACAGCGAACCTGCGATGACGCTTCGTTAAGCCGAGCTTCTGAAAGTGACTGAAACAGGAGTGTAGGGACAATAGATAATCCAAAGAATTAGGTGGATTATGTGAGCGCCTAGTCCCCGGAGTAAAGCAGGGCACCGAATTAGTTGTATCTCCATCTGGTGCGGAACGAGATAACCCCGATAGGGTCTACTGCCTAATTTCCAACGCAGTAGTAAAGAAACCGTAAGGTGACTCTAACTCCCTAGCGGGTGAGGGATGTCTTCAGAAGCGAATGCCGTCAGGACGAAAGTCCAGAGGAAAAAAGGCACAAGCCTATAACTCGACGGATAGGGCAGGTAGAAACCTGAGATACCCAACCCGAAAGGGTGCAGACGGAAGACAGGTGAATCTCTTGAAGTTCAATGAGACGGGAATGAACCTGTCAGGAAAAGTTAGATATGACTCATCGAGCCGTAAACGTAACTGACAAGAACGACACTCAATGGCAAGCCATCAACTGGCGCCAAGCCAATCGTGTAGTTAAGAACCTGAGACAGCGAATCTTCAAGGCTACTCGTGAAGGACGCTGGAAGACAGTCCGAAATCTTCAGCGATTACTTATGAAATCGCTGTCGAATATATACCTGGCTGTAAGGAGGTGTACACAACAGAACCAGGGCAAGAAAACTCCAGGCGTTGACGGATTGGTAGTTCTCAACCCCAAAGGAAGAGGAATTCTAGTGGATGCCCTCAAGAAATTCATCCCCTGGAAACCACTGCCAACTCTTCGGGTGTACATTCCAAAGCCTAATGGAAAGAAGCGTCCACTAGGAATTCCCACGCTAATAGACCGATGCCTTCAGGCAATCATACTAAACGCACTAGAACCATGCTGGGAAGCACAATTTGAACGCGCTAGCTACGGATTCCGCCCTGGCAGATGCACCCATGACGCAGCAGAGAAAATATTCAATGCTGTTCGTCCCAACAAGAAGAAAAAGTGGGTAGTAGATGCCGACATTAAAGGATGCTTCGACAACATCAACCACGAATTTCTAATAGGTCGAATTGGAAATTTTCCTGCAAGGAAACTAATACAGCAATGGCTAAAAGCAGGATATGTGGATAAGAACGTATTCCATGAAAGCGAAACCGGAACACCACAAGGGGGAATCATCAGCCCCTTACTGGCGAATATCGCACTGCATGGAATGGAGAAGGCACTAGGGGTCATCTACGAGAAAAGCGGAGGGTCACGAGGAAAACGGATTGTAGTCAGATACGCCGATGACTTTGTTATTCTCTGCGAAACCCAAGAAGACGCCAATAAAGCTAAGGACGAAATAATCCACTGGTTATTAGAGAGGGGTCTGAGCCTCTCTGAAGAAAAGACCAGAATCGTTCATATGACAGAAGGGTTTGACTTCTTGGGATGGAACTTCAGACATTACAAAGTGTCTGACAGAAAATCAGGGTACAAACTACTAATCAAACCAAGTGCCAAATCCATCAAAAACATCCGCGACAAACTCCGACAAATCTGGCTCTCTAACCGGGGCAAGGAAATTGGGGCAGTGATTACAGAGCTGACTCCCGTTGTCAGAGGATGGGCAAATTACCACCGAAAGATGGTAGCCAGCGAGGTCTTTCACGAACTCGACAAATGGATGTTCGACCGTGCTAAGAAATACGCCAAACAGAGACACCCAAACAAAAGTGACAAATGGAGAAACCAACGCTATTTCGGACGATTCAATCATGATAGGGAAGATAATTGGGTATTTGGAGACCACCAAACAGGGGCGCATATCCCAAAATTCTCTTGGTTCCACATCGAACGACACACCCTGATACCTGGTGATTATTCCCCAGATAATTCTGACCCTGACGTACAAGGATGGTTCAGGAAAAACAGGGCAAAACAAGCCAAGGACTATAATAAGTCGTGGCAAAAAATAGCCAAGAGACAAAACCATGTGTGTCCGAGGTGTGGTGACTCGCTATTCAACGGCGAGAACATACATAAACACCACTCGACCCCCAAAGCAATCGGAGGAAAGGACACATACTCCAATTATCAACTTGTCCATCTAATGTGTCATCAGCAAATCCATCATGAGAAGACACAGTGATTTGCTTGAGCCGTGTGCAGGGAAACTTGCAAGCACGGTTCTTAGGGGGGAAGGGGACAGCAATGTCCCTGCCCTACCCGACTATTGGAGT
>NZ_JAUBOX010000072.1:21920-42196 GCF_036700445.1 Microcoleus sp. T3_B1 | reverse complement strand
GGCGTCCCGCCCGTCCTTTTTGGACGGGCGGGACGCCCATCCCACAAACTTGTGGAAGTTATTTAATTCTCATTCCTAAGCTTGAATCCTTTAGCGGCTAATTGCTGGCGGAGACTCTGAATCATTACGCGATCGAGAGTATTTTCACCACTATTGGTACTAGATTTGCGCTGTTGTTCAATATATGATGTACGCTTTTGAGATAAGTCGCGGATCGTCTTTTTAATCGCTTCTCTTTCGGTTTTCTTTCCAGCTACATATGCTCTTTTTTCTGTTAGCGTCATCCCTCGCATGATTTCTGGTAAACTATCATCTGATATTGCTTCTAGTTTAACTGTTCCGTTTTCGAGGGCATCCAGCAAGTCCCAAGAAGCATTATCATAGTATTCAGAAGCTTTGGACGCACTACGCGAAGCAAAACTTGTGCCAGAATTACTATCTTCAACAGCCTGACGTTGTTGTCCGATTCTTCCTTCTCTACCGTAGGGAATGTAGGTTTGATTAAGTTTAGTATTCCAAGTAGAAATTTCGTCGTCGTAAGGAGACTTAATTACCACAATTTGTTGGTTTTGATTAATGTTGAAGCTACTGCCTTTTGCTAAATCTGCTCCTGATACCCAAAGTTGTCTCTCCTGACTTTCTGCTGAACCACAGTAGATTGTATTAACGAGGGTATCTCCTTTGACAGCGAGATTGACAGATTGATTCCAAACTATTGGGCCTTGATCGAATGGTTCATTTCCCGCAATAAAAATCACGCGAAAATCTTCCTGATTTTTACTCCAGTTTAATTCTTGCATTGCCGAACGAATTACCCAGCCAGCATATTCTTGACCGCCGTTGGTTTTGATACTAAATAGCTTTTCGGAAACTAAATCTAATTCAGGAGTAAACCCAGTTAATAATCTCACAAAACCTTCCTCAGAAGGTAAGCTGTCATTACCATAATGGTAGAGAGCAACTTCTAACTCTGGCACTTCGCCATCTTTGGTTACTTTAGTTAAAAAATTAACAATTTGCCAAAGTTGAGTACGAGTCTGGTCAATCAGTCCATCCATGCTATTACTAGAATCTAAAAGGATGGCTATCTGAATTTTTGCTTTGGCGAAAGCTGCTGTGGGAGAACACAAAATACTTAGGGTTAAAGCTGTAGTGAATAAAATTCGAGTTAGTTTCTGCATGGAATTTCCCCTAAGAAATGATTTTTTTCCAATTATAGTCAGTGGGAAATGGATCTAGTCACTGGTGTCAAGTTACTTGTAACAACATTTTACATTTTTCAGAGACGGGCAAGATGTCCGTTCCACAAAAGTTATTAGTAGGGTGTGTCAGCTATGATTATTTTCGGTTTAAACTAAAAATCTAATAGCTGACGCACCACACAAAACTCAAGGTGCGTCAGAATTATATTTTTGGTGATGATTCATAATTTCGCAACTGACGCACCCTACCACTATTCGCAAAAAACTCGGTTTCTGGGCACTCATGAGAAAATATTGGTAAGATGGTAATCATCGATATTGAGACTGGTGATTACGAAATTGACAAAAATGGCTTGCACGCATCAAATAGTGTCAATGAAAGACATCCAAATGCTCGGTTATTTGGAATTCGCATTGGTTACAACGTAGCAGCTTCTCTTGGTGGCGTGATGGATTGGTTTGACATACTCCCCGGCGTAAACGCGCGGGGATTCTTTACGCTTCATTGAGATGTGCCACAAGTGGTCTTACCTTCTCTCTGCGTACATTTAGAGTCGTGGCAATGCCCTATCCCGACTTTTTGTATATTTCTCGCAGCGTTCAAATCTCTATCTTGCTGAGTGCCACAATTAAGGCACACTAGCGAGCGCATAGAGAGGTCTATTTTGCCCCATTTAAACCCGCATTCCGAACACACTTGACTGGTTGGCGAAGAGCGACTAATTACCATGAATTCCCTAGCTAGCTTTTCAGATTTAGCCTCACACAACACCCTAAACTCATACCATCCTTGCTGGCTAATCACTCTTGAGAGCTTGCGGTTTTTGACCATGCCAGACACGTTCAAATCTTCCAAAACAATTACTTGGTTTTCGTTAACTATTTTGGTTGACAGTTTGTGCAAGAAGTCTTTACGGGTATCTGCAATTTGGTTGTGCAATTTGGCTATCTGAATCCGAGTCTTATTTCGGCGTTTAGAGTCTTTGGGTTGCCGTGACAGCTTGCGCTGTAGTTTGCGAATCTTTCGGTCTAACTGTTTGTAGTTTGGACTTTCGGCTGTTTCACCGTTGCTCATTACTGCAAAGGTTTTAATGCCCAGATCGATGCCGATGCTGTGGTTTTTGGCTTCGACAATCTTGGAATTAACCTCTACAACAAAGCTGAGGAAATAGCGGTTAGCGCAATCTTTGATTACGGTTACAGAACTGGGTTCTGACGGCAATTGCCTCGACCAAATCGGCTCGACAATGCCAATTTTAGCCAAATAAACCCCATTTCCTTTGATTGAAAAACCATTGCGCGTCAATCTTGCTGATTGACTATTTGTGCGTTTCTTGAACTTTGGATAGCCAGCCCTACGACCCTTTCTGTTTCCTTTACAGGACTCAAAAAAGTGCTTAAATGCTGTTTCCAAGTCCGAGATCGACTGTTGTAGAGGAATTGCCGAGACTTCCCCCAACCATGCCCTTTCTTCAGTCTTTTTTGCCTGAGTGATTACTGTTTTTTGAAGTTCTGCTGATTTTGGCTTTTTTTCAGATTGCTTGCAGAGGGCAAGAGCGTCGTTCCAGACTACGCGAACGCAGCCAAACAACCGAGCTAGACTCTGCTGTTGTTGGTCGGTCGGGTAAAATCTGTAGCGAAATCTTGCTTTCATGACTTGTGCTAGAATTGGTCTGTTACTCGATTATATATTGGTTTACAGGCTATGACAACTATTTACCGCAAGGAACGCCATTCTGTTACAGAACTTAAAATACACTTGGTCTGCGTGACAAAGTACCGTCGGTCTGTATTTACGGGAGAAAGTCTTGATTTGATTGAAAAAACATTTCGAGAGGTTGCCGAAAAAATGAATTTTCAAGTGCTTGAGTTTAATGGTGAAGACAATCACATTCACGCGCTGATTGAATATCCACCTAAACTTTCAATTTCTCAAATCGTGAACGCATTAAAGGGTGTTTCTAGTCGCAGGTACGGACAAGCTGGACACAAAAAACCTCATAAAGAGGCATTGTGGAGTCCTAGCTATTTTGCTGTTTCTGTAGGGGGTGCGCCTTTAGAAGTCTTAAAGGAGTATATTAGAAATCAAGAAAAGCCGGCCACTGAAGAAGGGGCTTTAGACCCAGTTTTTCGGTAAAATAAAAGTCCGTTTGTTCTAAAACACGTGGGTGATGGATGGTGCTTTATGTCTCACGCTAATCTAGACGATTTAGAATTCAGATCGTTTCCTCGGAGCAAAATCATCCAATGCTAACCCTAGACCAGCTTATTTCCGAAGCAACTGCCCTACCCGATACCGCCAAGGCTATCCTCCTCGACAAGATCCTAGAAAGCATGACAGAACAGATCGAGATGTTTTGAACTAGGGCGTACAGAAAGCTCAAGACCGCATTGCCGAGATTGATAGTGGCACAGTCCAATCCATTCCAGGCGATGTTGGCTTGGCGCAAGTTCGACAATTGCTAGGAAAATGAAAGAGGAGCGTAAATCTCACATCTCCAAGCTCAAATCGATCGAGGTAACTTACGTAAGTTTACCAGATAGTGTCACTTTTTATCGAGTTGTGAGTTGGTATTATTAACTTTTGATTAATGGAGTATTGTGATGATAGCAGCACGAGATAACGATCGGCACTTTACACCAGAAGAGTATTTTAGTTGGGAAGAAAAGCAGCTAGAAAAACACGAACTGATCGATGGTCGGGTTTATGCAATGAGTGGTGGCACCCAAAATCATAGTGCGATTGCTATAAATTTCTTGTTATCGATTAGATATCATCTGCGGGGAAGTAATTGTAATGTTTTTAACTCAGACTTAAAGGTTAACATTCTTAATACTCCTAACTATACGTATCCAGATGTGAGTGTTACTTGCGATAATCGAGATCGAGAAAATGCTATCTATATTACTTATCCCTGCTTAATTGTGGAGGTTTTATCGGATAGCACCGAAGCTTACGATCGAGGGAAGAAGTTTGAAAAATATCGCCGCAACCCCAATCTTATCGATTATGTATTAGCAAGTTCTGATGAGGTGGCGATCGATATTTATCATAAAAATGATGCTGGTGAGTGGGTGATTTTGAGCTATCGTGAGGGCGAACGGGTTGAGTTTCAAAGTATAAATCTAAGTTTGCCGATCGAGCAATTATATGAGGAAATTATTTTCGATCGACAGCCCTAAATATACGATCCTTACACGTTATATTTTAGAGGCAATTCTGGTAGAGCCATTCGAGCAATAAGATTTTTCAGAGGAGGTAATTTTTGATGAAATTATGTGAGGATTTGGCGATCGGTGAGGTTAATTCCAAAATCTCAAATCTCAAAGCTTAAATCGATAGAGGTAATTTACGTAAGTTTACAAAATCGTGTCACTTTTTCTCATCGGCAGGGCGATCGGGGTGGTTTACTCTTTGAGTTAAGGTTGAGCAGAAGGTGTTCAGATTGTTCAAAGTTAAACCGCAGAGGTTCCGGATAGGTAGATCGGGAAGAGTATTGTACTGTAACTGCGGGACAATTATAAGTTATGCGGATGGCTCAATGACAAATGCCGTACCGGATAATACCCCATGTCAACGATGCTAATCGCAAGTAGACAGTCGATGTGTGACAACTATGTTTGTGAGTCTCTTTAGATAATATGGAAACGGAACCTTCTCCAAGAACTCTTGTTACTGAGTGGGCAAAAAACCATTGGCAGTTACTTGCAGCCTTCGCTGCTGGTGCTTTGCTCGGTGCTGTTGCTGTGCAGCAAGGATATGAAGGTTTTTCGGTTGGGGGAACACAATATGTTCTCATCAAGAAAGCCTCCATCCCAAAGTCTCTGTCCATCCAGGGCCAGTGGTTTTACGAAACAAAAACCAGCGGTGTACCACTGCAGTACGATAATTTGAACTGTATATCGATTCTGGGTACAGCAGATATTTCTCAGGCAGCAGCCTCGAATGAGTTTAGTATAAACAACGCCACGCGGCGAGGATGCATCGATTCTCAGTCCCAAGTAATAAAAACAAATGTTGGCTGGCGTAGCATTAATGCCGCAGTTCTTCCAGATAGCAGAAAGATTATGGTCTCCTTGAACACTGCTGATCCCAACCCTCGCATTGCCTATATTGAAGGTGCAATTCCAGCGACCATCAGCGGAGATTCTCCCACTCAGTTCGATGGGACTATGTATTATCTCAATACTCAGAATCAAAGGTACGGTAGTACAACAATTACATTCTGTAAAGAGGGAAGTAAATGTGCTCAAGATATCGACCGCAAACTCAAGTAAAAATGAATGGAGCGTCGCTACTAGGAGTTCGAGTCGGTCTTGTACCTGGCAGAAGAGTTACCTGCTCAGTATCTGGGGTTGATTCAAGCGGTCGCCCAGAAGTGGTAACAGCCAACAACAGGTTTTCGCGTTCCTTTCCTTAATTAATACCCTTTCTAAAAACCCCGGTTTCTTCAAGAAACCGGGGTTTTATCTATTCGATCGCCCTCAACCAAACCTACAATTACTACAAGGTCGAAATGCCAGTCAAATCGCTATTTGCTAGTGGATTGCTGGGACTTGCAGCCGGAGTAATTAAGAGGCTTTTGTCATTGGCAGAATTATTAGCAATTGGGGAAATCGCACTACTAGCGATCGTGCCGTTCAAAGGAATAATTGGCTGAGTTTGAGCGCTGGTTAGAGAACCCAACAAGCTGTTAGTGTCGTAGATGAGGATGTCATCATCGGTTTCGATAAAGGTCATCATGGTGGGAATTGCACCGCCATTCAACAAGATATCGTCGGGGATAGTATTGGCAGAAGTTACAGTCAAATTATCTGGATTAGTCGCTGTTGTTAATGGTGGCAAGGTGATAGTTTCTGGTGCAGTAGTCGTGGTATTTGGCGGACTAATTGATGCAGTAGTCGTGCTGTTTGGCTGACTCATTACTGTTGCAGTTGTGTTTGATAAGCCAGCGGTAGAACTGTTATCAATCAACTCATCATCCTCACTATCAACAGGTTCGCCAGTTAAAGAATCGACAGGCGAAGGAGTATTGAAAACTCCAGGCAGCGGGGCTCCGGGGGTGATGGAAATAAAGCGAGAACTGTCGATCGCACTAAATTGAGTATCTTTCACCCAAGCTAAATGTTCGCCGGTGCCTGCGATGCTAATCAAGGCATCGTTAGTATAATTTTCACCGCCTTGAACGATTTGCAATTGGTCAAAAGTGAGGTCTTGTGTTAGTCCAAAATAATCGCGATCGCCCTGGAAGTAGAATACATGATCGAGTCCCGAACTTGGTGCTAGCACAAATATGTCGGAACTGCTGCCTCCAATCAGCGAATCTTGACCATTTCCGCCCTTGAGCACGTTGTTACCTTCGCCGCCGTAGAGACTGTCATCGCCATCGTTACCGTTAAGGCTGTCGTTGCCGCTGTCACCATTTAAGAAGTCGTTGCCATTACCGCCATCGAGGGTGTCATTGCTGCTGCCGCCATCGAGACTGTCATCGCCTTCGTTACCCAAGAGGTTGTCGCTGCCGGCTTCCCCGGTTAGCAAGTCGTTGCCACAACCGCCGTCAAGGGTGTCCTTACCGGCACCTCCCAGCATGGTGTCGTCTTCGCATTCACCGAACATCAAGTCATCGCCGTTGCCTCCTCCCATCAAGTCGTTGCCGCTGCCGCCGGCGAGGGTGTCGTCGCCGGAATCGCCAGTCAGAGTGTCGTCGCCGGAGTCGCCGACAACCAAGTCGTTACTCGCGCCGCCGTCCATCATGTCGGTTTCATCGCCACCGTAGAGGGTGTCTTCCCCGACTTCGCCTAACATCGTGTCTTGCCCTTGACTGCCAAACATCAAGTCGTTGCCGGCACCTCCGAAGAGTTTGTCGTCGTCGATACTGCCGTCAATTTTGTCGTTGCCGGCACCTCCTAATAATTGGTCGTTGCCCGTACCGCCGAACAGTTGGTCGTTGCCCGCGCCGCCGTCTATGCTGTCGTAGCCGGAACCGCCGTCAATGTTGTCTTCGCCTGCTTCTCCAAAAATCAGGTCGTCGTCTTCGTCGCCCCAAATGTTGTCGTTGCCGGCGTTGGCGTTGATGAAGTCGTTGCCGGCTTTTGCCCAAATGTTGTCGTTGCCATCGCCGCCGAGAATCGAGTCTGCGCCGGAACCACCGTCGATGTTATCCTCTCCGGTTTGTCCGAGGAGGGTGTCGGCTGCATCTCCGCCGTAGATTTGGTCGCTGCCGCGGCCGCCATCAATGAAATCTTGGTCTTCTCGGCCGTAGAGTTCGTCGTCGCCGTCGTTGCCCCACAGGGTGTCATTTCCGGTTCCGGCATCGAGGAAGTCGTTGTCGTCGTTACCTTCGAGGCTGTCGTTGCCGGCTTGACCTAAAATTCGATCGCGCCCTTCTCCCCCTGCTAAAGTATCGTTGTTAGCGCCGCCGTCGATGTAGTCGTCGCCGCTGTTGCCGTCGGCGATGTCGTTGCCGTCATTTCCGTAAATGCGATCGACTCCTTCGCCTCCAGTTAAGCTATCATCGTCTGCGCCACCTTCTAAGTAGTCGTCGCCAATGTTACCGGAGAGGGTATCTTTGCCGATTTGACCGAAAAGTCGATCGGCCCCTTCGCCACCATCAAGGCTGTCATTGCCCGATTCACCCCGCAGAATGTCATCTCCGGTTTGTCCTAACAGCGTATCCTCGTTATCGCCACCCCACAATTGGTCGTTATCGGCATTGCCTTCTAAGAAGTCGTTGCCTTGGCGGCCGTATAATTTGTCACTGCCGTCATTGCCGGAGAGAGTATCGTTTTCGGTGCCGCCATCTACGAAATCGTCCTCTGTTCCGCCAGCTAAGGTATCATCGCCACCTTCCCCGTAGAGGCTGTCATTATTTTCGCCACCGTCGAGTTGGTCGTTGCCGAAACCGCCGAACAGGGTATCGCTGCCGGATTCTCCCAGCAAGTTGTCGCTGTCATCCCCTCCCCAAAGAGTGTCGCTATCGTCGCCACCGAGGAGGGTGTCGAGGCCGGATTGACCGTAAATTCGATCGCGCCCTTGATTACCCTGAAGCAAATCATTGCCAGAACCGCCGTCAACAATGTCATCGCCACGGTTGCCGATAACAGTATCATCACCGACTTGTCCGAACAGACTGTCGTTATTATCACCACCGTCGAGAATGTCGTTACCCTCGCCGCCTTCGAGGGTATCGTTTTCAGTACCGCCATTGAGAGTATCGTTGCCGAGTTCCCCAAAAAGTCGGTCTGTTCCTGAGTTGCCTTCGAGGATGTCATCGCCACTGAAGCCGTACAGAGTGTCGTTGTCAGCTTGACCGAGAAGGGTATCGTTGCCTTCGCCTGCTAAGAGTGAGTCATCGCCGAAACCGCCTTCTAATAAGTCGTTGCCAGCTTCGCCGAACAGGGTATCTTTGCCGTCGCCACCGTAGAGGGAATCGTTGCCTTCTGCTGCATCAAGGATGTCGTTGCCAGATTCCCCAAACAAGTTGTCATCGCCAGCTTGGGCTGATAAAGTGTCATCGTGTTGACCACCCCAGAGATAGTCGTTGTCAATTCCGGCATCGAGAATGTCTTTGCCGTCGCCACCGTAGAGGGAATCGTTACCTTCTGCTGCATCGAGGATGTCATCGCCGTTTTCGCCAAACAGGTAGTCATCGCCAGCTTGGGCTGATAAAGTATCGTCGTCTTGACCACCCCAGAGGTAATCGTTGTCTGCGCCAGCATTGAGAAAGTCTTTGCCACTATCGCCGTAAAGGGAATCCTTGCCTTCGGCTGCATCGAGGCTGTCGTTGCCGTTTTCGCCAAACAGGTAGTCATCGCCAGCTTGGGCTGATAAAGTGTCATCGTCTTGACCACCCCAGAGATAGTCGTTGTCAATTCCGGCATCAAGAATGTCTTTGCCGTCTCCACCGTAGAGACTGTCGTTGCCTTCTGCTGCGTTGAGGCTGTCGTTGCCCGCTTCGCCAAACAGTTTGTCGTCGCCGGCTTTGGCGTATAAAGTGTCATCGTCTTGACCACCCCAAAGTTTGTCGTTGCCGATTCCAGCATCGAGAATGTCTTTGCCGTCGCCGCCGTAGAGGTTGTCGTTGCCTTCTGCTGCATCGAGGGTGTCGTCGCCCGCTTCGCCAAACAGGTTGTCGTCGCCTTCTTTGCCTAGGAGGATGTCGGCATCGTCGCCGCCGTAAAGTTGGTCGTTGCCGAGGCCGGCATTTAGGGTGTCTTTGCCGGTGCCGCCGTAGAGATAGTCGTTGCCTGTTCCGGCGTCTAGGGTGTCGTCGCCTGCATCGCCTGCGAGAGTGTCGTTGCCGGCTTCGCCGATGAGGGTGTCTTGGTCGTCGCCGCCGGAGAGTTCGTCGTCGCCGGTGCCACCGTAGATTAGGTCGGTGTCTCCTTCTCCGTAGAGTTTGTCGTTTTCGCCTTCGCCGTAGATGGTGTCTTTGTCTGCGCCGCCGTACACAAAGTCGTCGCCAGCGCCACCGTAGAGTAAGTCTTTGCCTGTTTCGCCAAAAATTGTGTCGTTGCCGTAGCCAGCGTCTCCTGCAACGGTGTCGTCATCGCTACCGGCGTAAACTAAGTCGTCGGCATCGCCACCTCGGATGTAGTCTTGACCGGCTTCACCGTATAGGGTGTCTCGGTCTTGATTGCCGTAGATGCTGTCGCCGCCTTCGCCGCCGTAGATTAGGTCATTGCCGAATTCGCCGTAGAGTTTGTCGTCGCCACCGAGTCCGTAAATGCGATCGTTCCCAGCATCGCCAGTGATAACGTTAACGGTATCGTCGCCGGTAATATTATCGTCATGCCGAGAACCGGCGACGTTTTCAATGTCGGCAATTTTGTCTTGGTCTCCCCAACCGTCGGTAGCATCGCCTGTTTGTAAATTGACAGTAACGCCGTTCGGGTCGCGGCGGTAGCTGAGAATGTCGATACCTTCTCCGCCGTAAAATGAGTCATTGCCGGCATTGCCAATTAATAAATCGTTGCCTTCTAATGCCCAAATTCGGTTATCTTTTTCGTTGCCAATTAGGATGTCTTCAAAGCGAGTACCGATGATGTCTTCTAAGTTTCTCAAAGCATCGGTAGTGCCAAAACCGTCTTTGCCAGTACCAGCAGCAATTTCAAAATCCCGTTCGAGTTCCGTGTAATATTCGCTGGGATTAACTGCGGTGACGAATTCTTTGAAACGTTGGTTGGTGTTGTTGTCGTAGTCGCTATTTTCGTCAATATTAACGATAACGCCACTGGGAGAATTGATGTAATTAACGAGATCGACTCCTTCACCGCCGTCAATTAAATCATCGCCGATTTCTCCGATTAACGAGTCATTGCCAGTACCGCCAAATAATTCGTCGTTGTCAGCGTTGCCGTTGAGAGTGTCATCGCCGGCTTGGCCTAGAAGTACGTCGTCATCGAAGCCGCCAAACAGGGTATCTTTGCCGTCGCCGCCATCGATGTAGTCTTGGCCTTGACTGCCGAAAAGGTTGTCTTCGCCAGCTTGTCCGTAAATATCATCGTCGTCGGCCCCGCCATCAATGATGTCTTGGCCGTCGCCACCTTCCAGCCAGTCATTGTTTTCGTTGCCTTGGATGACATCGTTGCCGACTTGTCCGTAAATTACATCATCTCCGGTATTGCCGAAAAGCAAGTCTTGGCCGTTGCCACCATCGATGAAATCGTCGTCGGCGTTACCTTCTACCGTGTCGCTGCCGTCTTGTCCGTAGAGGATGTCGTTGCCTTCGTTGCCTTGGATGAAGTCGCGGCCGCTGCCACCTTCGGCGTAGTCTTCGCCGGTGTTGCCTTGGATGATGTCGTTGCCAGTTTGGCCGTAGAGTTTGTCGTTGCCTTCGTTGCCGTAGAGTTGGTCGTTTTCAGTGCCACCGTCGATGAAGTCATCGCCTTCGCGGCCGTAGAGAATATCGTTGTCGGCGTTGCCGTAGAGGAGGTCGCTATCGATGCCGCCATCGAGGATATCTTCGCCTTCATCTCCTTGTAGGGTGTCGCTGCCTGCTTCGCCGAAGAGTTGGTCATTGCCAGTTTCACCGAAGAGTTTGTCGTTGCCTGTTTCGCCGTAAAGTAAGTCTGAATTTTCACCACCATGTACCTCATCGTTACCTGTGCCAGCATAAATGGTGTCATTTCCAGCTAACCCATCAACAAAATCATTGCCACCGCCACTGATAATTATGTTAACTCCATCATCACCTTCGATTCGATCGCTAAAGCCAGAACCGACAACATTTTCTAGACCAGAAATATTATCTTGTCCGCCCAATCCATCTGTAGCAATACCATCTTTCAGACTCACGTAAACACCATTAGGATCGCGGCGGAAACTTACAGTGTCAATTCCTCCATCTCCTTCTAGTCGATCGTTACCAGCACTGCTAACAATAAGATCGTTGCCAGCACCTGCTTCAATGGCATTATCTAAAGCATTGCCGATTAAAATATCGTCCAAAGAAGAACCAAAAATGTTTTCAACTCCAACGATACTATCTTCTGAACCAAAGCCATCTAATGCTTTACCTGAACCAATTGCAAAATTAGGTTCAATGTCAAATATTCCTGTAGTTTGTTGGTGTTGGTAGTCGTTATCTTCATCAATGTTGACAATGACGCCACTAACTGAATTAGCGTAACTGATTGTATCTATGCCCATTCCTCCATTTAATAAATCATTGCCTGCTTCACCTTGTAAGATATCATCTCCTTGTTCGCCATGAAGACTGTCACTACCAGTCCCTCCATAAATAGAATCATTGTCTTCAGCACCCATGATTCTGTTGGCGTATGAATTGCCGTAAAGGACATCATTACCTGCTTCACCATAGAGATTTTCATCACCAGCAGATTCAGGTAAGCTTAAAACGTCGTCGCCAGCCGTTCCTACATTCGGATAAATGGCATTAAAGGGGATCTGGACAGAAATTTTGTTAAATTCCGGTGCTACACCACCATTAAACTTTGCGTAAAGATCGTTGAAAGGTATGCTGAAATCCGACTTGTAAATATCAATCTCCTTCTTCGATCCATTAATCCAGAAATCAGGCAGTGTAATGTCAATAAGATTCCCACTGAAACTGGCATTTTTCAGGAGGGGATTTTGGAAACCAGAATTATTAAAGTCTGCTTTTGCCTCAAACCTACCGACATCTATATTCAACTGTGTTTCTAGTTCTAACGCCAAGTTTGGACTGAAGAAAACATCTGGATTAAGTTCAAATTTAACATCCATATGGGAGTTATTGTCTAAATCCTTTGCGAGTAATTCATCAAGTTCAGAGTAGGAAGTAGCGACATCCAAAAATTCACCGTCAATTATTTTGGGTTCAGTATTTCTAATCCCTAACTCAAGCTCGTAAATTCTATTGACTATACCAGTAAGCTCGATCGGTAGTAGCCTGTATCCAACTTCAAAGGGTCCAGCTTTTACGTCTTGAGCTAGAAATTTTAACTTGGGTATTAGTGCTAGAACTTTATCCAAATTTAGAGTGAGATTAAGCAACTCATCAGGAGAGCTTTCATTACTAATCTTGACAGAAAACTTGTCTTCTTCTGATGAGTTTTCTGAGCTTAAGTTGAAAGTAGGAAGCGGACTGAATTTAAAACTTGCCAAACCTCCTAACAAGGAAATGGGTTGTCTTTGATTAAGACTAATTGAAGAAGTTAGGAAATCAACCTGTCCTGGCAATAAATTAACCTCTAATGCAGGATCTTCTAAAGTGTTTAGGGTAACCATTCTGTGTGAGAAATTATCAGATACTCCACCAAAAATTGTTTGTTCTATACCTACTCCCGCAATACTCGCAAATGCACTCAGCGAACCAATATTGTAGTCAAAAACAGCATCTAGAGATGCAGAGACAGAAGGAATTGTATAGTTAAGCTTTGCATCAAATATCGTGGTGAAGTCAAACAGAAGTTTCTTCCCAGAATCACTTGCACTCAAAATAGCTTGCAATGGAAGATCGAAATCTATTTCACCTAAATTTAGTTCTGCCTCTGCTTTAAAACCTGCACCAAAAGAGCCACCTTCAAGCTTGATTCCAGCCTTCAAGTTACCTTCATCAAAAAAAGTTTTCTCAAAGCCAGGGTATCCTGTCTTTAGAATCAAAGAATCCTTTGAATCATACGGATAAGAATTTTCAATTTGTATCCCAGAAAACTTTTCTATATAGTCTGCTGTCTCAGCCTTAAAAGCATAACGACCGAAGTCGATACCATCGGAATAAGTTCCTGTTGTTATTGACTGTTCAACAACAATACTAGAATTGTCGAGAGTTAAAAGATTAGAATCATCCTCTTGTTTAATGGCATCCAAAGTAGAAGCACCTAAATGTTGACCTAAAACTGTTGCGGAAAAAATGGCACCTTCATCCCCAGGAGTATCAGAAGTGTTAATACTCCAATCTACAGAATGACCAATTTCTTCCAATAAAACACTGGTAATTACTTGTAAATTGTCAGCATTTTGGGTCAAAAAGTTTTCGGAAACATAAATGGTATTATTTGAACCCGCATAAGCAGCATTAGCCCCTTGGAGTTCAGAACCAGTGCGAATTTCGATCGCAGGCAAAGATGCAAAATCGCTATTAATCCACTGCTGGCGGATTTCTTCTAGCTTACCAGCATCAAAATTTGTGCCGAAAACACTTTGAACTTTGGCAACAAAATCATCACCCTTGGCAAAATTATTTAAAGTGCTGTAAACCTCTTGCAAAGAAGTTTCGATCGCGGAATTGAAAGAGTTGTTAGAAGTAGCCATGATTCTTGTCCTCGCGTGGTAGATACAATGTGTTCTGAAAATTGACAAAGTGACTCTATCGACAAGCCCGATCGCACTTCTGCACTTCTGCACTTCTGCACTCTCTAGCTGTCGTATATCCGTCATTTACCCAAACTGAAGTCTCGCGAAGTGCGATCGCACTTCAACTCTGTTGTCGCAATTACCAGTTCAAATGAACTCAATAAATGCAACCGTGGAAATAGATTAAACCAACATCGGAAGAAGCCCTTTCCAATATCCGTTGGGATGTTGGTTGGGATTTCGATCGGGAAGTTACGGGCGATCGCACTTTTGAATAACTCTCAACAAGTGCGATGAACTTCGTAATTTCCCTTCTGTATATCTATCAGGGTGAGCTCAGTGGTTTTATGCAAAACTCTCAAGTTTTTTTTGATAAAGTTTTGCAAACACTGGTGAAAGTACGGAACAACGGGTGTTTTCGGGATTTAAGGGCGATCGAATCACGCGCTTCCCCACAATCCGGCGGGGAATGAATTCCCCGCCTCATAGCCAAAGTCCTCTCAAAGAGGACTGGTAAATTCTTCAGTCGTCTTCAGACGACTTTCGCTTTGAGGCAGGGGTTTCAACCCCTGGCGGAGTTCGGGATTGCGAGATAGCCGGATTGCGCGATCGATCTGGTTGTTAGCGCCAAAGATCGATCGCCCCTAAAGCCTTTTTGTTGTTCCTATTTACTTATCAGGGTGAGCTCGGTAGTTTTATGCAAAACTCTCAAGTTTTTTTGGTCGAGTTTGGTAAACACTGGGTGAAAGTACGGAACAACGGTTGTTTTGCGGATTTAAGGGCGATCGATGTTACGCACTGGTGATCAGAAACCGGGTTTTTCGCAGAATACTTCGTTACAAACCTGCATAAATCGCAAAAACCCGGTTTATGCAGGTTTTGATGCGTGTTAACAAAAATTCACATCTAATTCAACGGCCCAATCCACCGCACAGCACGACTTTCAACCATCTGCTCAAAAAAACTTTCAGAATTTCGCATAAATTCCCCCAACTTACCCTGATAAGTAAATGTAGGAACAAAGTTGCGGCCGCACTGAACTATGACTGATAAATCCAACCCCTCCGAGGGGGAAGACCACTTATCTGACGAATCCGATGCTGTTGGGTGCTCAGTAAAATCGGAAAAGTTCGATCGAGATCCCGCCCACCAGCAAATCGTCGAACTCGTCACCAAAGCTTGCCAGCATCCCCCCGGCAGTCCCCAGCGAGGTCGTTTCTTGCATCGACTGATTCTAGAGATTCTCAAATCGGGCAAACTCTGGAAAGAACACACACCTTACTACAAAGAGGCACTTAACAAGACATGGATCTATCTGTCTCGGAATTTATGTGAAGCTACCACAGCAAAACGACCTTACGATCCCGAAGAAAGCCTGATTACGACTTGGTTAAATCCCTATCTCCAAAAGCGGCTGTTAGATTGTCGTCTGGCCGAACAGAAAGCAAAGCAAAATATAACAGATCGACGGCTGGTTTCTTTAGATGATGAAGATGATGACGGTCTCAAGCCAAGTGAAAAAATTCCTGCTACTCCCGATCTAACTTTCTATATGGAAGAGATTCTAGAATGGATTGAGACCGATCCAACTGGCGTGTTGAAAAGCAATCACCTTCCCAGAAGACCGGATATAACTTGCCAAGTTTTGTTGCAGCGTAAATGGTCATCCGGTCAAAGCATGGAACAACTAGCAGCAGAGTTGAACTGTGCGCCTTGCACTTTGTATAAATTGCTCAAGCTTCAATGCCTCCCTCTGCTGCAAAAATTTTGCGAAGACCAAGGATATCAACTAATATTACCAGGAGTAACACAAAAATGAACAATAACAGTATCGAAAACCAATCATTCCCAATGCCAATTACCCAAAAGGCAATTCGTCTAGCATGGCAATTTGCTTCGGAACAGCGTCACCCCCAAAGAGTAGAACAGATTTATCTCAACACTTTAGCTTTGCTCGCAGTTCGGGATTACTTAACAATCTTGGATATTGAAACTGACTTGACTCAATGCGATAGCTGGAATCCAGTAATTAGGATGTTTGAGGATACGGCAGATTTGTATATTACAGGGTTGGGTAAAATTGAGTGTCGCCCAATTAGGAGCCCAGACCACAAGGGAGAAAATGGCAATAAAAATTCATCTGTGAATTCCCCAGAAATGTGCCATATTCCTATCGAAGCTAGGGAGGAACGCATTGGTTATATTGTAGTAGAAATTGATCGGGATGAAAAGGAAGCAAGATTGCTGGGATTTTCCCCGACTGCTGAGACGGGGGAATTAGTATTGAGCGATTTAGATTCCCTGGATGACTTCTTGATTCACCTGGAACATTTGTCGGAATCTCTAGAACATTTATCTGAATCTAACGTCAATCTGCGTCAGTGGTTGGAGAATATTTTTACATCCGATTGGGAGTCGGTTGAATCGATATTTGATCCACAGCCGGATACTTCCCCGGTGAAAATAGAAAATCCGGTTAAATCTAATTTAGGCCATTGGTTTAAGAATGTTGCAGAAACAGGTTGGCAGAAAATTGAGCAAGGTAAAAAAAATTTAGAACACCTTATTTTTCCTGACGATAACCCAAGTTTTGTATTCCGAGGAGGTGGTAATTCGAGAGTCGAATCTGCCTCGCAGAGGCGTCAAAGCAGCATAAACAGGTTTCCCGAAGCTGATGTGACGCGGGCTAAGTTGATTGACTTGGGAATGCGTTTGGGAAGGACGAGTGTTGCTTTGTTGGTGGCTATTGCCGAAGAGGACGATCGCACTGTCAGAGTTCACGTCCAGTTGCATCCGGCGATCGGCGATCGTTATTTGCCTCGTCACCTTAAACTGTCGTTAATATCCGATGCGGGAAAAGTTTTAGATGAGGTTGAATCGACTGTTCAAGATCAGTGTATTTCACTGGAATTTTACGTGGAACCCGAAGAAAGTTTTAGTATTCGACTTGCGCTGGATGATTTGAGCATAACAGAAAATTTTATGGTATGATTTTGCGATTACTGTTACCATAGCAAAGTTATGACCTGGACTGTCATATTGGCTTTAGGGTCTGGAAATCTTCAAGAAGGATTTCCTCACATCACGGCGAAGTTGAAAAACCAAGCAAGACCTATCAGTATTCAATTCAAAGGAAGCTTGCCACCAGCACCAGACGTTGAGGTGCTGCACAGAAGATGGAAAGCTGTTTGTACCGGACTGCAATCTAGCAGAAGCGCTGCTCGAATTAAAGTCAATTATGCAAGCACAACTCACATTTCTGAAAGCAATCCTGATGCTATATATCAAGGTTTAAAAAAAGAGATACAAACATGGCTGAAGACTGACCATTTTTACAGCAACATAGAGGTAAATCTCAGGACACAAATCGGCAATCCCTCGGAAGCTGTTGTTCAAATATTTCTAGAGTGCGATGATTCTCAGATTTCGGAGTTGCCTTGGGATGCGTGGATTTTTCGCGAAGAGTACCGCCACAGTGAAATCATCCGCAGTCCGTCAGAGTATACAATACCTCCTCAACAGGAAACTAAAGGAGGAACATATCTATCTTCGCGAGGTAGAATTCTATGTGTTTTAGGTAATAGTAAGGGAATAGATGTTAAAAAAGATAAAAGGATTATTGAAAAATGTTTGGGCGAACGCTGTCAATTAGAATTGCTGGATAACCCGACACCGGAAGAATTTAACGATCGCCTTTTTGATGAAAAAGGCTGGCAAATTTTATTTTTTGCCGGACACAGCGATAGCGATGATAATGCTACAAACGGACGGCTGCATATCAATCAAAATCCTGGCAACAATACTATCAAAGTAGAGGATTTAAAAATAGGTGTAAAGCGAGCGAGTTTCAAAGGTTTGCAGTTGCTAATCTTTAATTCCTGTTCGAGTTTGGGATTGGCGGCGGACTTGGTGGCCCAGAACTACCCTTTGCCGTCGATAATTGTGATGCGCGCACCAATTCCCGACCAAATTGCTCACGATTTTGTGAAGTCTTTGTTCAAATATTTAGCCGATGGAGAGCCTTTGTTTTTGGCAGTGCGAAAAGCTAAGGATGATTTGCTGCGCTGGGAATCTCGATTTCCGGGCGCTAGCGGGATTCCGGTACTATGTCAGCATCCAAATTTTGAGGAACTAACGTTACCGGGAGGTGGCGCAACTAAATCTTTAATTTCAGCGGCAGATGATGTGGCGGGCGATCGCCCCAATAACCAATCATTAATTCTTCCAATTGATTGGATGCAGCGGGCGGCAAAAAGTTTAGGCATTACCGCTATCAGTTATATGTTAATGGGCCCGATACTTGGCCGCGTTGTGAATGAAATAGGAAAAACCAGCCACCGTCAGGGTCAACTATTGATCGCTGAAAAATGCTACCGATTAGCAACTTTACTAAATTTAAATTATGCCACACCTCATTATAACTTAGCTGTGTTGTATGAGGATTTGAATGAAAAAGAATACGCGCAAAAATTAATGAAGGAGGCAGCGCGGCGGGGTTCTGCTGAGGCGAATTCTCAATTATCTCGATCGCTGATTCTCAACAATCAACCTCAAGAAGCTTTAAAATTTATTGCTCGCTGTTTAGAACATACTGAATATGACGGAGTAAAAGCCGCTTGTTTTAAAAATCGCGGCTGGGCGCGGTTTAAACAAAAGCAATATGACGCTGCTGAAGCAGATTTAAGAATAGCAATAGGATTCAGAGGCGATAGCGCTGAAGCTCAATGCCTTTTAGCACAGGTTCTCGAAATCAAAGGTAAGCCACAAGCAGCCTTAGAAGCCTGGAATCAGGCGCTTAAATATTCTGATTACCGCGTACCCAAACAAGATGAATGTATCCAGATTGCCCAGCAACGTTTACAAGCAAAAGGAAATATCAAGTGAAAATCAGGATGGCAGTTTTTATAGCTTTAAGCTCGATCGCAACTACTGCACTAGCAGCGAGTAACAGAATATCCAACGGACTGATTATCCATAGTAGCGGGGAAGTTGCGATCGATCGCCAAAACGGTCGAATTGTCCGCCCTACCAGCGGTACGCCGATTTATCCGGGAGACAAATTGCGAACAGCACAAAACGCCCAACTGACGATCCAATGTGCAGATTTGGGAATTAAGTCGATCGCACCGGGTGAAAATCAATTGAATAGCTGTTTGTTAGCCAAAGAAGAGTCGAAATCTGATTGCAGCACCGACTTGATTAAATGTCCCGATCGCGGCGACGATAAAATTGCTTGGAATAGCGCGCCAATTCCTTATATAATCAGTCCGCGGCGGACGAAATTGCTCGACAGCAAGCCAATTTTGCGGTGGAATCCGGTTGCTGGTGCGACTAGCTATAAGTTGAGCCTCCGCGAAAATGGAGCGAAATTAAACTGGGAAATGACTGTTAGCGGTACTGAGGCTGTGTATCCGGGGGAACCAGCGCTGAAACCGGGTGTTAGGTACCGATTGATTGTCGAGGCGAATACGGGCGCTTCTTCCGAAAGTGCTGTGGGAGAAGGAGATACAGAGTTTAGCTTGCTGGATGAGAAGCAAGTTGAGGCTGTTAAGGATGCGGTTGGGGCGATCGACAAACAAGTACCTAACGAAAACGCAAAAAAATTAGCAATTTCTAGCGTTTATCTTAACACCAACTTGATAGCCGAAGCAAGAGAAATCTTAGAAAATTTACAAGAAACAGGCATGGAAACACCGCCCATTTATCGCACGTTGGGCGATTTGTATCTGGAAAAGCTACAACTGGTTCCCCAGGCTGAAGTCTACTATTCCAAGGTGATTAATACGGCGAAACCTGACGATATTGAGGAGTTGACAGCCGCTCGATACGGATTGGGGCAAGTTCATTCAGCGATGAGAAATAATCTGGAAGCTATGAAATATTTGCGATTGGCAAAAGATGGATATACAACTTTGGGAGATTTGCCGATGGTGGAAAAGGTAGATAAGCAATTGCGAGATTTGCAAAGGAGGGAAGACAGGAAATAGTAAATTGCTGATGAATCTACGCTCGCAATAACCAAAATTCGTAGGGGCGGGTTCGCGACTAATTTTGTCACCCAAAAATAATGTTTATAAACCCGCCCCACCCAACTAATAACCCCAAACAACATCAATTCGTAGGGGCGGGTTCGCGAGGGATTTTGTCACCCAGAAATAATCTTTATAAACCCGCCCCACCCAACTACTAACCCCAAACAACATCAATTTATATGGTTAAATTCAATTAATTATTAATATTTGGGTGGGGTGGGGGCGGGTTTTTACGATCCGTCG
>NZ_JAUBOX010000072.1:0-21820 GCF_036700445.1 Microcoleus sp. T3_B1 | reverse complement strand
ACCAAAATTCGTAGGGGCGGGTTCGCGACTAATTTTGTCACCCACAAACAATTTTAATAAACCCGCCCCCACCCAACCAACAAGCCCAAATCACATCAATTTCTGGTTTAATTAAATTAATTATTAATATTTGGGTGGGGTGGGGGCGGGTTTTTACGATTCGTCGTTGGGTGTCATATATTTCGGTGAACCCGCCCCTACAGGATTGTGATATTATAATCTATTGTTGATGAATCTACGCTCGCAATAACCAAAATTCGTAGGGGCGGGTTCGCGACTAATTTTGTCACCCAAAAACAATTTTAATAAACCCGCCCCCACCCAACCAACAACCCCAAATAACATCAATTTATGGTTAAATTCAATGAATTATTAATATTTGGGTGGGGTGGGGGCGGGTTTTACGATTCGTCGTTGGGTGTCATATATTTCGGTGAACCCGCCCCTACAGGATGGTGATATTATAATCTATTGTTGATGAATCTACGATCATAACATCTACTAACAAAACCATGAAATCAACACACAAAAAAAACCGCTTTTTCCTCACCTTTCTCTCATTCACCACCTTAGCAATGTGGGAAATAGGACTTTTCCCCCCATCCCAAACAGCCACAGCCCAAATTACCCCCGCAAACGACGGAACCAATACTCAAATTACTCCCAGCGGCAACCAATTCAACATCAACGGCGGCCAACAATCCGGTGACGGCACAAATCTCTTTCACAGTTTCCAAGAATTTGGTTTAACTCAAGGGCAAACTGCCAATTTTATATCAAATCCCAATATTCGCAATATTTTAGGGCGAGTTGTCGGCGGCGATGCTTCGCTGATTAACGGATTAATTCAAATAACTGGCGGCAATTCCAATTTATTTTTAATGAATCCGGCGGGCATTGTATTTGGTGCAAATGCCAGTTTGAACGTGCCTGCTGCTTTCACTGCTACTACTGCGACGGGCATCGGCTTTAACAATAACTGGTTTAGTGCGGCTGGTACAAATAATTATACTCAATTAGTGGGAAATCCTAATAGTTTTGCTTTGACAAATACACAGCCGGGAGGAATTGTCAATTTAGGTAATTTGGCTGTGGGACAAGGGCAAAATTTAACTTTATTGGGTGGCACGGTTTTGAGTACGGGACAACTTTCTGCACCGGGAGGAAATATTACTGTTGCGGCTGTACCGGGGGAGAGTTTAGTCAGAATTAGTCAACCGGGAAATCTGTTGAGTTTGGAGATTCAGGCGCAATCTGTAGCAGGCAGTTTGCCTCAAAATTGGGTGTTGCCGGTTGCATCTTTGCCGCAGTTGTTGGCGGGTGGCGGAGGAAGTGCAACGGGGGTGACAGTCAACGCTGGAGGGCAAGTAGAATTAACTGGTGGTGTGCAAGTAGAGAATGGAGATGCTGTTGGAAAAGGAACTATTAATACCTCATCTACAACTGATGCCGTTAATGCTGGTTCTGTAATTTTACAAGCTGTAGGTAACATTATCCTCAGAGATATTAATAGTAATTGGAGTGGTGAATCAGGTAAAGGTAATGCAGGCAATATCACGATCGTGAGTACCGCAGGAAGCATCGACACTACTGCTGGTCAATTATCTGCGTTTGCTAAAAATGGGAACGGTGGTACAGTAATATTAAAAGCTCAGCAAGATATTGTTACAGGCACTATAGAATCGGCAGTAAATCAATCCTTTGGTGGTCTTCCCAGTTATGGAAATAGTGGCGATATTTCTATAACTAGCATAAGCGGATATATCAATACCAGTGCTGGTATTCTAGATGCGAGAGCTAATAATGGTAATGCTGGAAAAATTACCCTACAAGCTAGAAATAACATCACTACTGGTAGTATACTAACTTTTCTTTGGAGTGGAGCAACTGGTAAAAGTGGTAATATCTATATCACCAGTACAGAAGGAAGTATCAATCTTAATTCGGGTCAATTATATAATGGAATTCCCCAAGCTGATAATGTGGCTGATAAATTAGATACTGGAATTACATTTGGAAATGGAGGTTCTATTTCCATAGAAGCTAAAAATGATATTACAACTGGCAATATTTATACTCGCGCTACTAATAATGGAGTTGGAACGAGCGGTAATATTTCTATTACAAGTACAGCGGGAAATATCAATGTCAGCGGTGAAATTATATCAACTAATGCTGACAATGATAAAGGTGGTGACATTAGATTTAATGCTGCTGGCAATATTAATGCCCATCAAATTTCTGCCACAGGCAAGCAAGAAGGTGGTGCAATAAATCTTAATAGTGGTGGCTCGACAAATCTCGAATCGCTAAATGCTAGCGGTGAAAATAAGCAAGCTGGAAATATTATCATTCAAGCTAAGAGCGGCATCACAACACCGACAACAGGAACCGCGATTGCAGGTGATTCTACTAACGGCAACGGTAGCAATGTTACTTTATCTACTGCCAGCGGTGACATTAATATAGGCGATGTTTTAGTATCGGGAATACAGGGTGGAAATCTTAACTTTACTAACAGCAACGGAAATATCACTACAGGTCAGTTATTGACAAGTTATGACGGTTCATCTCCCGATCTTAAAACTAACACAGGCGGCAATGTCACTCTAAATTCTGGGGGAAATATTACTACCAGCGACATCCGGGCGATCGGCAATCAAGACGGCGGCTCAATAACCTTCAAAAGCGGCGGTTCTATAGATACTACCGCCGGAATCATCAACGCGATCGGCGGCAACAACGGCGGCAATATTTCCCTCGAAGCCGCAACCAACATCAGTACGGCAGGAATTGGTAGCGCCCTATTATTAAGCGGGTTCAATGCCAATAGCGGAAATCTTCGCATTCAAAGCGGCGGTAATATCGACACAACTGCCGGCCCAATTATTACCGCTGCGGCAAATGGTAAGGGCGGAGGAGTCACCATAAATGCTGGCGGAACAGTTTCGACATCTGATATTAATTCCCGCACTTTCGCTCCCAGTATTACTGTGACTGGTGGCAATATTGATATCAAGGCTAAGGACAGTATTACTGCTAAGGGAAATATCGAAACCAACCGCAATAATATTACTTTTAACGCTCCGGTGACATTAGGTGATAACCTGTCGGTCAAAATTTTAGAGATGGGCGATATTACTTTTAAGTCTACTGTTGACGGGCCTTACAGTCTGACTGTTCAACCCGATGCCGGAAGTGTTGACTTTGGTGGTGCTGTGGGCAGTGTTGCTCCCCTCAACAGCGTCAATATTCAAGATGATATCCCCGAAAGTCCCGCTGCAATTAACATTATTACTACAAATAATATTACCACCAAAAATATTACCTCACCCGCCGGAATTTCTTTGTTTAGTGAGAACGGAGAAATCACAACCCAAAATCTCGATGCGACTTCCCCTAACACGGGCGGCAATATCGATTTGAATGCTGGAACTAATATTACTGCGGGCGATATCAATACCTCGTCTGCTGGTAATGGCGGCAGTATCTTGCTCGACGCTACCGGAAGTATTACTGTTGGTAAAATTGACTCTTCGGCGCAGGGGAATGCAGGGAATGTCACGGCTTATAACCGCAGCACTTCTGGCAATATTACTGTGAATCAAATTGATGCTCAGAGTCAGGGCAGCGGTATCGGCGGAAATGTGGAGATTCTGATGGGAATGTTTTTTCGATCGCTCAATTCCTTCACAGACAGAAACGGCATCAATGCTAGCATTTCTACGGCTGGAAGTCCTGGAGATAGCAGCGGCGGTACTATAATTATCCGCCACGGAGGCGCAGGATTAACGCCGTTTATTGTCGGTGATTCTGCCATAAATGGAACGGCGGGTGCAATTACTAGGGGAAATTCTAATCCTATTCAAACAATTTTGCCCGATCGCGAATATCTCTATACTCACAAACAGGATGTCGATCGCATTCAAATTATTTCCGTACCGCCGCCAATAGTTGCACCCACGCCAGCAGCTACTCCCACACCCGCACCCACACCAGCAGCTACTCCAACACCCGCACCCACACCAGCAGCTACTCCAACACCCGCACCCACAGCCGCAGCTACTCCAACACCCGCACCCACAGCCGCAGCTACTCCAACACCCGCACCCACAGCCGCAGCTACTCCAAGGCCCGCACCCACACCCGCAGCTACTCCAACGCCCGCACCGACACCCGCAGCTACTCCAACGCCCGCACCGACACCAGCAGCTACTCCAACGCCTGCACCCACAGCCGCAGCTACTCCAGCGCCTTCCCCAACACCGACTCCAGCGCCCGCACCCACACCCCCACCGCAACTCCCACCACGTTTACCCCTCGCACCTTCGGCAACACCGGAAAGCTCGATCGCACCTGCCCCAACACCGGAAAGCTCGATCGCACCTTCCCCAATTCGCCAAATATTTATCCCACCTGCCCCAATTCCCCAAACTTCGATCGCACCTTCGGCAACACCCGATCCGATACCTGGTTTTCCCATCGACTTCCAACTACCTCAATTGCCCGATTCATTCGTACTGCCACCCCGCGCGCGCCCCACACAGCCCTCAACACCCACAACCCCAAACGCTGCTGCCCGCATAGCTTCGAGGCCTACCCTTCCCTCTGTTTCCCAAATCAACTCCTCCCTCGCCACTCAACCTGCGATCGCCCTTCCACCTTCAAACCCACCAAATCCCTCGCCCACAGCCCCTCTTGCCTCCGTAACCCAGCCTCTAACTCAGATTCAGCCAGCACCTGCAAGTGCGATCGTACCCGCGCCTGTAAGTGCGATCGTACCCGCGCCTGCACCCGTCCCCGCACCCGCTGTCAGCCCCAGCCAAACTCCCCAACAAAATTTAGCTTTTTTAATTGGCGATTTATTGGGTGCTGAAACTTCTTTCGAGCTAAATCCTGAAACTGGAAATACCAGAGTTGGCTTCCAACTAGACAATAATCGACAAATATCGATCGACATACCGCCCGTTGTTGAAACACCCAATCTTACCTTTATCCCAGCTTCAGAAAACCCTCCCGAAAACCCGCCGCAGCTTGGCGCTTCTTCCACCGAACAACCCGACGGATACATAGTCTTAAATCCCCCTCCCGCCGAGACGCCTCTTCCAGAACAACCTGCTGAAAACCCTACTAATTGGTTGGTAAATATTCCCCAAATCTCTCTGCCGCAAATAGAATCACCTCCCGTTAATCCAGTACCCGCACCAACACCAGCACCAGCAACAACTCCAGCGCCCGCACCAACACCAGCCCCAACTCCAACTCCTGCCCCCGCACCAGCGCCAATTCCCGCACCAGCGCCAATTCCCCCTCCGATCGCAGAAAATCCCTTACCCGCAGATATCCCAAATCTCTTTCCCTCACAAATTAGCAGATCGCTCGTCGAACAAACTTTAGACCAAGGCAATGCTAATGATGCTGTTGCCCTAATTGACCAACTCTTTGAACAAGACTACGAAAATTATTATGGGGAAAATTTCACCGATAAAAAAATCAACGTTCAATATCTGAGAGAAACTCTCAAAACAATTAAGGAGGAAACCGGGAAGCAAGCTGTAATTGTTTACGCGATCGTCCGGCTCAAAGAAGTGTCGCTAGTGTTAGTAGTTCCCGACGGGCCTCCTATTCTCAAACAAGCGCCGGTTAACAGCAAAACACTGCTAAAAACTGTGAATCTTTTTCAGGGCTATTTGGCACAGCCACAAAGTTCCCAAGATACAGCATATTTGGAAAACGCGCAGCAACTTTATCAATGGTTAATTGCACCAATATCTAAAGAATTGGAATCGTTAAATATCGATACGCTAATTTTTTCATTCGATGCAGGTTTGCGCCAACTGCCACTATCCGCTTTGCACGACGGCAAGCAATTTCTAGTAGAAAAGTACAGCCTCGGCTCAATTCCCAGTGTCAGCCTGAGTAACACAAAGTATCAAAGTTTGAAAAACGCTCAAGTTTTAGCAATGGGTGCTTCAGAGTTTCCACACACCAAGAAAGAGCGTTTGGCTGCGGTGCCGATCGAATTATCTGCGATCGCCGGGAGGAGAACAGAAACGCAAAATCAAGCAGCATTTCCCTTGTGGCAAGGCCGCTCTTTTCTCAATCAAGAATTTACCCTAGAAAACCTGAGAAAACAGCGAGAACAACAGGCATTTGGAATCGTTCACTTAGCTACTCACGCCAGTTTTCCTCAAGGCGAAAATGGAAGAAAAGAAGCTGAGATTGATTTGTGGGACAGCTCTTTGGCGCTGGATGAATTTAGGTTGGCGAAGTGGTACGATCGCCGACAAGTAGAATTATTAGTGCTGAGTGCGTGCCAAACTGCGATCGGCGACAATACAGCAGAAATGGGATTTGCTGGACTGGCCGTCCGCAGCGGTGTCAAATCAGCGGTAGCGAGTTTGTGGAAAGTTAATGATATCGGCACTTTGGCGTTGATGACCGAGTTTTATGGCAATTTGCGTTCAGCGCCAATTAAAGCTGAAGCCCTCAGAAAAGCTCAACTGGCAATGATCCACAAACAAATTGTAGTAAAAGACGGTCAATTGCGGGGAACTCAAGGCGCGATCGACATTAATCAAGCCACACAAGTAGCAAATGCAGATTTCTCTCACCCGAACTTTTGGGCCGGATTCACAATAATTGGCAGTCCTTGGTAATAGGCGATATTTGTAGGGAAACGGCACGGCGCCATGTCGGGTGCGATATCTGTAGGCAAACAACACGGCCCAGTGTCCGGCGTCCAGAGTATCCCTGACAATCAAGCATCCAGGATACCCGCCACGTGATTCATCCGTCCAGAAATAAAAAACCTGTATCCGATAAAGGAGCCCCCGAATTTATCTCGCGCAAGTCAATGCTTCAATTCTAAAATCTAAAATCTAAAATCTAAAATCTAAAATCGATTGACTACTATCTTTTTATGTCATAAATTTGCTATGAATAGCAAAACTAAACACTAGCGGGGCAAAACCTGTGGGCAAGTTTGATAAAATATTCAATTCAGAAGACCAATCCGAAGCAAGCTTGACTTTAGAAGAATCCGTAGCAGCGGTAGCACTTGTCGCAGCCGAGGCAAATTCCCCTGATACGGATGCTGATATCTTAGAAAGCATACTTTGGGAATCAGAAATATTTGCTGAATACTCGGAAGATGATATGTCAGCAATGTTTCAAAGACTCGCAGGTATTGTCGCCCAAGACGGTTTAGGAGCATTATTTAATACTGCTTGGGAATCTATGCCAGATGAGTTAGTTTTGGATACTTTTGCCATAACCGCAGCAATGTTTGTCGCAGATGGCGAAATATCTCAGAAGCACCAGGCTTTTCTCCAGGAATTCCAGCAAGCATTAGGTGTGGAAGACGAGGAAGCTGCAGAAATTATTGAGGATGTAACTGCTGCTTACTCGGAAGTGGAGGGCGAAGAGTCTGATTTCGATGCGGCATGGTACGTATCTCCTGAAGGCAATTTTAGCGTTCCCATTCCAGTTGACCAGGAACGAGGCGGTAAAATGGATGAGCAAGAAGGCTGTGTCGCATTTTCTGACGACTTTGGCGTTTTGCTGAAAATAGATTATTTCCCTGTTGCTGGTGAAGTGGAAGAAACAATCGAGTCGGTTGGCGAGGAAGCTTATCTCAAGTCTTTTCTCGACAATTTTGTTTCTCAGGCAATTCTTGCTAATGTTCCCAATTCTAAGTTACTCCACGCGGAATATTTAGAAGATGAAGAAGCTTATTTCGTGGTTTTAGATTTGCCGACGGGTGCAACTATCAGCGTGCAAGAAAACGATGGCCCTCTGACTCGGTTGGATGCTTACCGGGGACTTATGGCTTTTATTGCTGACGATTTTTGCTACACGGTAAGCTGTCAGCGCATTTATCAGGAGGGGGATGAATTGGGTTCCCTGGAGTCTGAAGTTGAGGGAATTATGAACAAGATTTTTGGGTTTATTGAGACAATCGAATTCGGGCCGATCGAATAAAGAGGACTTATACCTTTTTCGATTAAAGAATTGGGACTGGTGCGATCGATTGACCGTAAGAACCCGGTAGGGGCGGGTTTTTGAGATTGTCAATTATTGGCGGGTATTGTTGGTGAACCCGCCCCTACCATATTAATGGTAATTGATAGGACATGATATTACAGGTTTTTTTGCAATAAAATAGTGCGATCGACAACAGGGTTTTTTGACCAATTCTCGATCGCACTTCCAGATACATTCAGTCAACCACAGTCGAGAGGTAGCAGCAATTAGCCGCCATTTTCGACTAATTAGTAGTCTGAGCTTCCACCAATCTTTGCTTGAGTTCTTCCAGAGCACTCGCCCAGCGCGGATCTGGCTGCACTGAGCCGGAATCAGGGCTCGACACCGTTGCTGCTGACTGATTGCGGCGAGACTTGTTGTTGTCACCCCGACGGCGATTGCTTTTGCTGGAACCGCCTCCACCTTGGCTAGGGGGAGCCGAGCGCTGCTGTTGCTGTGGCGCAGGCACAGGCATTGGCACAGACGGCGATGCCGACACCAACTGCGGTGACTGCTGCGACTGCTGCTGATCGTCTTCGCCCTTCTCAGATTTACCCTTAGAGCGGGGCAATGCCTTCTCTATTTTCAGCGGGTTTTCTTTGAACATCAAGCCGTTATATTTCTCAATAACTTGGTCGGCTTGTTCGTCGGTTAGCACCGTCACAAAACCGAATCCTCTGCATTTTCCAGTTTTGCGGTCTGTAATTACCTTGGTGGTAACAGATTCGCCCTCCGGTGCAAAAACTTCTTGCAATTCTTGGCGATCGAGTTCCTTCGGTAGATTGCCAACATAAAGACGAATAGACATGAAAAATTCCTCCCGACTTGGATTTTAATTAATTTGCTCGAACAGAATTACCTGAACTCAACTGAATATTGACTTCAGGCAAACACCACATAACCCGAAAATTGGCGCATTCCTCCCACCAACCTTGACAGCTCCCCCACCTTTTAGAACAAAAAGATGATTTACTCTGATAAGGCCGGAACTTAACCGCCGATGCAGAGAGCTTTTAAATCTCAGGTTGTTGTGTAAACTTTTAGTCATCACTCAAATGTTTAGGCTATTGGCTATTCTGTATTACTTGCTTCCGGTTTTGATTCAGAATGTTTATAGCCAGCGCCGTCTAGAAATTTATGTCCAAGGATGTGTCAATTGCAAGCGATCGGAATGCCAATATTCAGTTTAATACAGTGATGGATAAAATGGCTAACATTTTTTCAGCCAGTAATCTTACCTCGCTCCTCATCTCGCTCCTAATGCTGAGAACTACTCACTTACCCGCTATCCCTTAAATCAGGCCCGGCAGAGTCCGAGCATTCTTTAAAGGTATCACAGCCTTGGTAACAGAGCTAGTTATTTAGGAAGATTTCAGTCTGAATTTAACGGAAACCACATCTGAATCACTTTTGAGAATTCATCCGGCACAGCAAAAATAGCGATCGAAAAAAAACAGCCGACAAGCGGCTGGCTGTACTTGCTGTGTTGGGATGTTGACAATTTTTACGCAATGCCTTAAGGGATTTTAGCCAACTGAAGTTATCGCGCTATTTGGTTCAATCCAATTCATGTAAACTAATGTAACAGGCTGCGGGCAAAAAAGCAACTTTTCTTTACGAAGGAAGTTCGGCAACGGATTTTGTAACGGATGTAACGGATGTAACGGATGTAACGGATAGACTGTAGGGTGCGTAGGGAGAAACTCCAGAATCCGATCGCCAATCCCCTGTTTAACTCAACACCGATCGAGGCTGCGCGTTGAGATCGATTCACCTGAGATGTTGCACCTTTCTCAATAAGCTTTTTATGAACAGGCAAGATGCCTGTTCCACAAAGAGTGAATTTTCTTGTGGAACAGGCATCTTGCCTGTTCCTGAGAAAGGTGCAAGATGTGAGATTCACCCCACAATCGGACAACTATTCCTCACCTTGGGCCCTGGATAATGATGTATGCGCCCCAAAAAGCAGCAGCAAAGGCCAAAACCGCAGACCAAATCGGATGTCCGCTGTCACTAACCCTCCCTCCTTGACTGCGGAGACTTTCAAGGTCGATCGCCACAGTAGCACCCCGGCGCAGCCAACCAGTCGCCACAACAGATGTTCCGATCAAATCGCTGGGGCGAGTAGTCTCTTTGAACAAAAATGGCCACAAAGAGCCAATGTAGCCAAACCTCGAAACATAGTGCAACCTCACCAACCCTGTCGCCGTTTGCAAAATCAAATCTTGTCCCAGCCAATTACTCATACCCGATCGACCCAAAAGTTGCCCTTCCAGCCGCACCGGTTCAGCATCCAGCGGCAAACTCTCAGGATTTGACAAAATTTCCGGCAAACTCGGCGAAGCGGTTTCTCGCGGTATAATATCCGGGAAGAAATAATTGATCCGCATCAAAGTACCGATGCTAAATCCGATCGGCAAACAGCCCCAAAGAATAGATCGATCGCCCCAAAGCCAATCCAACTGCCAAATACTCGTCCTCGAAAAAATCCCCCCAATCAGCCAAAGCACCCCGACTATCGCCAAACTCATCGGAATCCCAAAAAACGGCGCACCCTGTAAAAATAGTTTTGAGTCTTTAAATTCGAGTATTGACTTAAACACAGACAATTTTCCTTTCCGGGGCTGTTCTGGCACTCCCGCGTTTGCCAAATCTAACTCTGTCTCCAGTTGCCAGAATTGAGCATAAAGAGCCAACAGCTTCAAACGCTCTCCCAGCAAAGGATGCGCGCGATTAACCGTCAACCAATTGCGCTCGCGATTGCTGACATCCCACAGCAAAATCTGTTCTAGCGGCGCGTGTAATGCAGCAGAACCAAGGGTTACAGCTTGTCCAACACCTACGGGTAACAATAGATCGAAACTTTCGAGGAAAAAGCTAGTTTGTTTTTGCTGTTCGATATTATCAGCAATGCCGATCGCAATTTTACCCAGTGCCCGCGTCAAACCGTTAGGATTACCCGTAATTTCCGCAGCAGTGCGATCGCTAAAATACACTCTGCGGCGCGACAGCCACAACATCGGCCAGCGCAACAACTTATAAATCCCATAACTGGTAGCAGAAATTGCAGCGGCCACAAATTTGACAGCAGAACGCAAAAACTCGATCGTCATTAAATCACACAACCGCTCTTGCCAGTGCGCCACCTGCCAATAAATCAGGTAAGGAATCTGAATCACCAGCAGCGCCAGCGACATCGGCGCAAAATCCCAGTGAGAGATATGGGCCAACTCCCGCGCGAAAATAGTAGCAATTTCATCATCCGTTAATTGTTCCAACAGCCCGCGACTCACAGCAATCCGAGCAAAACGGGGCAAACCGCCGTAACAGAAAGCTACAGGAACATTCAGCGGCAAGAGTTTCAGCACCGGCACCGGCATATTTTGCTTCGTACAATAACTTCGCACCACCCGACTAGCTTCCTTGCTGTGCTTCGATAAAACTGACCCGCGCAGGGTTTCAATGCCGCAAAACAGTTTCAGCAGCGCGTCTATCAGCCACGGAGACGAGGCCAAAAGCAATCCAAAAACCATCTGAACAAACGGAGTTGGATCGCGGTAAAAAAGCTGAATCGGCGCGAAAATAGGCAGTCTACTGAATATGTAAAGCTGAACCAACAGAGAATTAGTGTTTGTCAGCAAGAATTGCAGCACAAACCGGGCTAGGAAAAATAGGGCGATCGCACTTGCAACGGCTTGCAGCCGAAACTCCAGCAACTTCAGCGGTTTGAGCGGGCGCGGGCTTTTCGCGCGCCCTGCTTCGCGCCAAGTGAGTTGGTAAGTATCTGGGCTGGCGACTCCGGGAATATCTGTTGGGGAAGCGGAACTATTTTCGCCACTAATTTCTGCGGTATCCGGTGCGGTTTCTGTAGGGGCGGTGCCCCCGTGCCCGCCCTCTGATGTCGGGCCCCCGTGCCCGCCCTCTGATGTCGGGCCCCCGTGCCCGCCCTCTGATGTCGGGCCCCCGTGCCCGCCCTCTGATGTCGGGCGAATCGGCGGTGTGGGGGGTGGATGTGGCGGGGAAATCGGTTGCGATTTGGCGTTCCCAGGCTCTACAGCCGGCTCTAAAGGTAAAAATCCTGTTTTTTTATCGGCGGTCGGTAGATCGCCCCCAGGCGTTTTTTCCGGCGATTTTGTTCCGGCATCAAAGGCGACAAAGCCTGTTTCGGGGGGAGTTTCTGCGGATTTTGGTTGATTTTCCGGTGGTTTTGGGGGGCGAGGGGGGGTTAATTCTGTTAAAGCGCGATCGGCCCAAGTTTTGACTTGAGGGTTGGGACTTTTGGCGAGGGAAGAGCACAGGGCGATCGCCTTTTTGACATTACCGGTTGCTTTGTACGCAGCCACTAATCCCATCTGCGCGCGGATTCCCGACGACTGATTGGCGGCGGTTTGGGTAACGGATTCTAAAAGGGCGATCGCCCGATCGTAATCCCGCGCTTTCAAAGCAGCTAAACCAGCCTCTAGAGCTTGTTTTGCAGATAAATCCGCCGAATTTTGATGGTTTGGAGATGCCATAACAGTGATTGCACTAGCGCCTTGTCTAAGATAGCTTGGGCGATCGATAGATTACGGTTTTAACACAGAAATTAGGACACGGCAGTGCCGTGTCCCTACAATATTATTTTGGGGTAGGGACACGGCATTGCCGTCTCCTCTTAGTCCCTACAATATTATTTTGGGGTAGGGACACGGCATTGCCGTCTCCTCTATTATTCCGGTGCTCTTTCAATCACCGGGTTTTAATCTACAATTGAATTAAGTCCTCACCAATACATTTATGCCGATCGAAGACGAAGATTTTGAAACCGAATCAATTAGCGACGATCGCAAACTCCAACTCTTCACAGACAGACACGAATTTACCCGCCGATTTGCCTTTTATTTAAACGAAGACCCGCCCCGCGAACAAATTTTGTATTTTTACGGCGATGGAGGCAACGGCAAGTCATTGCTCCTCAAACACTTGCAGTATAACTGCTGCAAAAGATTTTCGCCGCAGGTTTGGCAACAATTGCGCGCACTCCCCGAATCAAAAGCGGCCGAAGTTGCTGATTTCGTCCGCCACGCTGAACCTAAAACCTATACTCCCATACCCGTAGTCAGACACGATTTCGGATTGATACCGATTAAAGAAGATAAACCGCAAGATAGATTTTACGGCTTGCTGATGCTTCGGCGAAATGTTGCAGCAGCCACTAAGAAATATAAATTTAAATTTCCCAATTATGACTTTGCTTGCTTTTGGTATTTGCTGAACAAAGGCGAATCACAGGCAACTCTCAACCAACTTTTCCCCGATGATGTGGCGGAATTGGTGGCACCTGTAGTTGAAACTTTTGCCGATTTTCCGGTGGTAGCGCAAGCGGTGGCGGTACTCAAAGGGATAGATAAATTCGGCGGGATTAAGCGGGCGATGAAATTAATTCAAAATCGCTTGGGTGTCAGCGACGAAAAAGCGGATCAAATTCGCCGTCAAGATATTGATACTGAGTTAACCGACTGTTTGCCTAAATTGTTTGCTGGGGATTTGAATGCGGCAATGGCTGGTAGAAATAAACCCGATCGCCTCGTGATGTTGTTCGATACTCACGAGAAAATGTGGGATGAAAAACGCAATTCTCAAGGCGCAACTTTTTGGTATCAAGATGAGTGGTTTAGGCGGTTGTTGAGGGCATTGGATTACAAATTGGGGATTGTGGTTGCTGTGGCGGGGCGAGAGTGTCCCGTGACGCAATTGCGGTGGCCGAATGCGCCGAGGTTTCCGATTCCAGAAGATTATATAGATAAACAATTGGTGTGGCATTTGTCTCCCGCCGATGCTAGGGATTACTTGCACAAAGTGGAGATTGACAAGGCTGATTTGGCTGATGCTGTAATTAAATATGCCAGCGTCAATCCCGATGATAATTGGGAGAATTTGCCGGTACATCCGTTTTATTTAGGTTTGTGCGCGGATGTGGTGCTGGCAGAAAGAAGGCGGGGAATTGAGTTGCTGGCGTCGGATTTTTCGCGGATTCCGAAGTTAAAAAATAAGACAGAGGAATTAACGGATCTCTTGCTCAGCTATGTCGATCGCGAAGTGCGATCGGCTGACGCACTCCAACATTGATTGATGTTGTTGGCGGCAATTTTTATTTCCACACCTGACAAGCTTTGTATCATTGTGAATTAACATGATATGGATAACTGCTGAATATAATTGATAACTTCATCTTTACTAATTATTTCAGAAGTTGGCACACAATAAGAAGGGTAAATATAATGAGTTTTACCTGTCGCTGCTGTTTTGCGTTTATCTATTTTTGTACCGTATCTATCTGGATAAATAATCCACTTTGTACTGGGACGTGTTGGCGTTATTGCTCCCCAAGCTATTTTGGTATTTCGACAGTACCAAATAACTACTGCTGGCGGGTTTACCCATTGTTTACTTTCTACTTCACCGCACATCCAACCTTTATAACCGGGCGGTATTTGTCGAATCGGATCTGTAATAGACTGAAATACTGTTTTTACAGATATCCAAAAAATTTTATTGCCTAAATTATCATACACAGGAATATCTTCGTCAGTATTAAACTGAGTAAGAATAGACTCTCCTGTATTAATTCCCCGTTTCCTCAGTCCATTGCGAATAAGTGTTACAGCATAATCTCCTTCAGCTAAAAATTTTTCCCAAGTCATAAATACTTAATCATACTTTTTCCTTAAAATTTTATCATCAAAACTCATCTAAAACTTCTTCGTTTACATCTGGTAAAGAATTTTTCATTTGATTCATTTGTTCTTTCACCAATTCTATTAAACGATCGTTGCAGTATTCAGCAATTGCTGGATATTTGTCTGCAGTCTCTTCTAAAGGTGTTATCACACATGGATCGCTAATATCAATACCCAATTCTATCCACTGCCTAGTTTGCTCCACAGCTACATTGACCAGCTTTTCTAGTTCTGGTAAGTAGTTACTTATCCCATTCAAAGGATTTAATTTCGATATTTCTTCTAGAGAAATAGACAGATTTTCTAGTTGCTTTTTCTTGAGTAATTTAAGGTCTTTATCTTTTGCAAATACTGAAAGAAGCGAAGATGTTCCCGCTTCTAATATTTTTGTATGAAGGACTGAAAAAGGTTGCCGACCTTCAACCGGAATATTATCCCAATAATTAGTAGCAAGTTCTCGAAATAGTTGATATGCTCTAAAATAATGTAGGCATGCATCTATCCCATCTTTTGTAGTGCTCGCTAAATTAATCAAACCCAGAGCCTCATACAATATTTGACAAGTCTTTAAATCCTTACTACAATCATCACTGAATTTTTTTATGACCTCCTTTAACTTTTCGTCTAAAGATATTTTCCAAGCATAGTTGCCAATGTCATAAAGTACGAATTCGTTAACCTCTTGAAACTTCTTTGATATTACAAATAACTCTTCAGCAGTTAAACGTTCACGTATCACTCCCTCCTCGGCAGATGATCTACTACTTCTTTCCTCTGACTTCGTGTCCTTCGCGTCTTCGTGGTTAAATAATTCGATATTCTTCCAATGGGAAGGGGCTAAACTATTTATTTCATCAATTTTAGTAGTAAGTGTGGATATTAAACTCTCAAATTCAGCACTAACAAATTCCGTTTCGAGCTTTTGCCTAGCTTCCTCTATTTTCGTTTTAATACTAGAGGTGAGAGCTTCTTCAAAGCTATCCAAAACAAACTGTGTCATAGCATTTAACCTCGCAGCAGTTGGCTGACTTGCACTAACGAAAGTTAGTTTACTTGCATTTTATCACAACCACACGAATAGTGCATCAAAGGGCGAGCGCACTTCCCGTACCTCATCCAAGACTTAAAAACAGAAAGTCCGCCTGTGCGGACTTCGTTTGTCTAGCGCCACACATCAGTCTGGCAGACTAATCACTCCAAATTCAACACACAATAAGGATAACGAGTCGTCACACAAACTACTGGCCCCACATAAAAACCCGGTTTCTGCCCACCCGCGCAGTCCTGAACGCACTCCGACAAAGAAACCGGGTTTTTTCCCAAATTTGCGAATCACCACCAAATATTGTCATAAAAACCCGGTTTCTGGCCACCCGCGCGTAAGCCCTAAATTTGCTACAATAGCCCTATAAAATATCAAAATATCAAAATATAAAAAATATGAACGAATCCCAAATACCGCAAATACCTTGGCTGCCATTAAGCCGAGAAGCCCACAAACTATCAGTTACCGACAGATTAGCTTTAGTCAACGCGATTGTTGAGTCCATCAGACGGGAACTCAGACCCTCACAATCCCTGCCAGATAACTTCGTCGAGCCGATGACGGGGCTACCAAAAACTGATGCACCACTCCCAACAAATACCGAAGTTAAAATTAGATTGCGGGGCGATCGCAAAGGTGCGGCAAAGCGACTCAGAGGGCTAGCAAAAACCGATACGCCACCTCCAACAGATGCCGAAGTGGCAGCCATGCTAGAAGAACGTTTGGTGGAGAAATACCTAAAATGAAGGTATTAATAGACACCAACATTATTCTCGATAGTTTGCTAGAACGAGAACCGTTTGTAGAAGATGCTGATGCTTTATTTGAGGCGATCGAAAATGAGCAAATTGAGGGATATGTAACGGCAACAACCTTAACAAATATCTTCTATATTGTCAGAAGGCAAACTCGCAGCCTCGATCGCGCTAGGCAAGCTATTGCTGAAACACTAGCATTAATGAAAGTATCTGCCGTCGATCGCCACGTTTTGGAAATAGCATTTGCATCTAATTTAACCGATTTTGAAGATGCCGTGCAGTTAGCTTGTGCGCTGTCAGATAACTTGGAGGCGATTGTAACCCGCGATACAGGAGATTTCGCTGGGGCTACCTTACCAATTCTATCACCTAAAGAGTTATTAAAACGTTTGGAATAAGATTAATAGGACTTACGCACTCCGACAAAGAAACCGGGTTTTTTACCGAATGTGTGGGTCACAACCCAGTATTCTCGTAAAAACCCGGTTTCTGGGCTTCATCCGTAAGCCCTAAAAAAACTTAACCTTGCAGCTTACCGCCCAGATTTTCTCGGCGATGTACCGTCAGTTGATCGCTTCCGACGGATCAGCACGCTCATCACCTGCTTCGGATTAGCGGCACGCTGTACGGGACTCCAATCGCCCACTTCTGCAAATCCCAGCCGGTACAAAGTCAGTATGGTTTCCCTGACACCCTTGGGCGAACCGACAACCGTTAACAGCACCACTTCCTGTTCGCATACTGCTGCTGAGTCGTCATTTGGGCATTGGGATTTGTTGTCGTCAGGCACGAATTCCTGTGACATAATATGTTCTCCTGGTTTTGGGTTTTCTAGAAAAACCCAAAAACCCAGCCGCCCCGCATTTCAAGACATAGCAGGGCGGCTACAGAGAATGTTAAGATTCTCGGAGCCTCCAGACTGCTGATTCCAGTTTGGCGGTTATGCTGTCCATTGCTGCTACCAACAGCTTTGGGCAGTGCAACTAGATTTTTGGGCGACGCGGGCTGCCTCCTCTACAAGCAAAGCAACCTCTCACTTCAAAGCGTAGCCGCAGATGGGGGCCGCCGTCAATCCATTTTGGATTTTAGATTTTGGATTTTGGATTGACAATCGGGATTGAGAGGTTTTGGGCCGGGCTGAGGATTTAGATTTGACGCACCTTACTCGATTAAGCAGGCGGGATTGAGTACAGGGCAGTGCCTTTTTCCTACAAATCTTACAATAAATATCATTGGTAGGGACACAACACTGTTGTGTCCTTTGTCTGTGGTAATGACGGTTTTTGTTAATAACAATCCCGATTTTTTAGAGGATGCGGCAGTGCCCATTGGTGTCAATTTAACGTTAAACCCGCACTTCGAGAGTCCGACAGTCCGACAGGGGTTGAAACCCCTGTCTCAAAGCGAAAGTCCTCTAAAGAGGACTGAGAAAAATACTTTTAAACTCATTAGTCCTCTTTAGAGGACTTTCACTATTAGCCAGGGAATTCATTCCCTGGCGGACTGGCGGACTAAGAGATTAAGTTGACACTAATGGGCAATGCCGTTTCCCTACAAACCAACTATCCCCCTCACTCCTCGCTAACAGCCAAACCCGAAACCACAGGGGCGATCGCATTTAACTTCAACACAGGATGATCCCCTTCCACTTGTCGGCAATTCCACTCATTCCTAAACAGCAAAACCGGCCTTCCCCAAGTATCTTTTACCGTCACCGTATTAAACAGCCGCCCAACTTTTTCCAGCGCCTCCCAACCGCCGTCAACCCAACGAGCTACACTGTAAGGCAACATATCGATCGTCGTTTCCACATTATATTCCGACTGCATTCTGAACTGCACAACTTCAAATTGCAACTGTCCGACAGCCGCCAAAATTGGCTCGCGTTTCGACTCATCAACTGAGTACATAATTTGCACTGCGCCTTCTTCCTGCAACTCAGAAACGCCTTTGCGGAACTGCTTAAACTTAGAAGGATTGGGATTTCTCAAAAAAGCAAAAAGTTCAGGAGAAAAACAGGGTATCCCTTCATATTCCAGTTTTTGGCCGGTGTAAATAGTATCCCCGATCGCAAATACTCCCGGATTGTTCAAACCGATCACATCCCCCGGATACGCAACCTCGATCGACTCCCGATCCTGAGCAAATAACTTTTGAGGTCTTGACAAACGCACCGTTTTACCACTGCGAGCGTGAGTCACGTTCATGTCCTTTTCAAACTTGCCCGTACAAACCCGAATAAAGGCCACCCGATCGCGGTGTCTTGGGTCCATATTGGCTTGCAATTTAAACACAAACCCGGTAAAATCTTCATAAGTTGGCGGCAAGTCTCCGGCGCTGCTCTTGCGGGCGATCGGCTTCATAGCGTAATCTAAAAACGCATCTAAAAACAGTTCGACCCCAAAATTGCTCATGGCGCTGCCAAAGAAAACTGGTGTCATTTTTCCAGCCCGAACTAAATCTAAATCGAGTTCAGTTCCCAACTCATCCAGCAGTTCTAACTCTTCTTTGAGCTGATAGTAAAGGTCTTGTTCCAACAAATCTTCAATGCGCGGATCGCCCAATTCGATGACAGTATCAACAGCAGCACGAGAACCGTGTTTAGCCCGCTCGAATAAGTGAATTTTGCGCGCCCTGCGATCGAAAACACCTTTAAAGCGATCGCCCGTACCTATCGGCCAATTTACCGGATAAGTCTGCAACCCCAATTCTTTCTCAATTTCGTCCAACAAATCCAAAGGTTCTCTGCTAGGGCGATCGAGCTTATTAAAGAAAGTAAAAATAGGCAGACTTCGCAGCTTACAAACTTCAAATAACTTCCGAGTTTGCGGTTCCAAACCCTTAGCAGCATCCTCAAGCATCACCGCATTGTCAGCCGCCGCCAGAGTTCGATAAGTATCTTCGCTAAAATCTTGGTGTCCCGGAGTATCGAGCAGATTAATGTGATATTTTTTATACTCAAACTGCAAAACAGTAGAAGTAATAGAAATTCCCCGCTGCTGTTCCATCGCCATCCAGTCAGACGTAGCGTGTCGCTGAGCCCGCCGCGCTTTCACAGAACCTGCTTCGTGAATTGCACCTCCGTACAGCAGCAGCTTTTCTGTCAAAGTAGTTTTTCCCGCGTCAGGGTGCGAGATAATAGCAAAGTTGCGCCGGCGCTCAACAGCAGTTAGCAGTTCAGTTTCGAGTTCTGTTGTCATCAAAAAAAAATCCGTAAGTGGGAACTCAGTCCCTTTAGGGCTGAGAGGGAAACGGCTCGGCGGTTTCAACCGCCGTGAATCTTTCCATTACACGGGGATTGCTTAATTCGGTGTACTTTTGTAATGTACTTTCAGTGGGACAATTACCACCTCAAACCTCGCAACCCGCTCACGCATAATGTTTGCTCTTTCGAGCCTCCCTTTCGGGGTAATGTTCGCCTCGCCAAGGTTATAAGAGCTTGTTAGGCTTGCAACACTGTTTCAGTGACCTTAAAACTGTTTAATTGCAAGCGACAGAGCAGGGAACTGGCGTCGCATTCGCCTGGTGTCGTGACTCAAATAACGTAGTCAATTAAGACTTAGGCTGGTCAGTACAGCTTGCTTGATTACTCTTACAAGCTCAGTCCCTTTAGGGCTGGGTTACTGACCACAATTAGGTAGGGGAATCATCACCCGATCGCCATTATAGCCTGTGCTACAGTTGCTATTAAAGGTAAAATTATCATTAAAGTCAAGGAACAAAAATAATATGTACGACTCGGACAAGCGAAAGCTGCTATCACTGGTGTGCCACGGGGCGATTTTTTTCAGCACGTTACTGTTCTCGATCGGAGCGCCGATCGCTGTATTGTTAGTATCAGATGACCCCGTTGTCAAAGAAAACGCCACAGAAGCCATCAATTTTCACCTTAATGTATGGCTGTACAGCGCCGTAATTGTGGCGTTAACTGTCGTCACTTTTGGTCTTGCTGGCTTTATCCTAGTGCCCCTAGGTTATCTGCTACACTGGGGACTGACAATAATGGCTATCCTCCACGTTTTGCAAACTCCTAACCAACCTTACCGCTACCCTTTTATTTTCCGAATAGTTTAGACCGAAAATCGCGCTTCACCATCTATTTCAAAAACCCGATTTTTTGAAAAAACCGGGTTTTTAATTATTTTATAACTCCATACGCTTGGGTTAGTGCTAAAAAAACAGATCGTGCGTAGGTTGGGCACGAGTGAACGAACCCTCCGTTTTACTCCGCCCAACATTTTCGCTATAATTTTCCACGGGCCCAAGCGTATTGAATTATCGAAAGCTTTTTAACCATTCATATTTGGCGTTACCATAGGCTTCTCTTGCCAGCAATCCGTCTGCACCGCGTCTGGATCGCTAGAATCGCAATCGCTCTAATATCTTTGAGTAAGTGTGCTTTACTTCTTTCTATTCTTGGGCCCTTCAAACTGGCAAAATGTTCTAAAAAACTGGCATTTCAAATATTCAGTGAAGACCAGGAATCTGTTTGTTTTTGTTGGAAACTTACAGCTTTACTAAAACCTATTGCCCTTGATATTCCCACTAAAATACAACAAAATACATTGAAATTTAGTCGGATTTAACTGTAGCATATTTTGCGTTAAAGTTAAGATGCGTTTAGCCTGCGCCGGGAGGGTGACATAATGTCTAAGGCTCCATCTAACAATAGTCCGGACAGTTTTCAATCACTAACGGCAGAATGCGGGTTTCAACCTTCTCAGTGAGGTCAAATGCTAACGGTAGAATGAGGGTTTCAGCCTCGGTCTCAAAAACTGTCCGGAGTATTGATCTAAGGAATGAGAATTAAATAACTTACACAAGTTTGTGGGGAGTAGGGGATGGGCGTCCCGCCCGCCCTTTTTGGACGGGCGGGACGCCCATCCCACCATAACAATTAAAATTGTAAGTTATTTAATTCGCGCTCCTAAATACGTGACTCGATATGCCGAAGTATCGCCATTTGTAGCGAGCAAGGCTTCATATTGCTCCCAGTTAACGCGATCGGTAATGTAGCGGCCTTCAGGATCTTGGCGTTGGAGGGCTTGTTGGTCAAGTAGCGCGTTGAGATCGCTTGTAAACATTAGTATTACCTCCTTGAGGGTGGTCTTCATTCTAATTTACTGAAGGCGATCGCACAAATGTCTATCCTCCTCCTTCACATCGGCATTTGTTCGCAAGTAATCTCGCACGCGAGGGTGCATCTCAGTTTGGCAAATACATCAAATTGAAAGTTGACCGTTGAGATAAGCACAGCGAAGAGCAAGGATAGA